>CAJCBY010000029.1 GCA_903960725.1 uncultured Cytophagaceae bacterium
CCGATTGAGAACATTCATTGATACCGCCCGTTCCCGCGATGTGCGAGTGTTCGTCGATGATACCCGCCGTTACGTGTTTACCCGTTCCGTCGATGACGCGCGCCGACGGATCTTTCAATCCTTTACCGATCGCCGCGATTTTACCGTTCTTTAAAAGTACATCGTTGTTCTTTAAAACGCCGGATTTTTCATTCGTCCAAACCGTAGCGTTCTTGATCAAGATGGTTTCCGATGTCGCCGGCTTAGGCGTTCCGTATCCTGCAAATGGATAGATGACAGAGCCTAATTCTAGTTTATCTTCTTTTCTACCACTTCTTTTAGCTAGCGTGTCGGCTGCTGCGGACGCGCTTGCTTTCCAAGAAACCCATTCTCCGTTCGCTAATTGGCCCGTACCTGTGAAGGTTGCGTCAGCGAATGTTCCGCTTAAGCGAGTGCGCTTGCCTTTGTCAACTTTTGAAGCGAAGCTAAGGTTGATTAAAGATTCTTTTTGGGAGAAATCAACAGATGTCGTGTCTTTTCCCAAAATCTGTACTTTATAGCCTCCTGGCTCGCCAGAGATGCTTAAGGTAGCCGATGTCGACCCTAAAGTAAGGGCGTATTTCCCAGCTATTGAACTCCATTGCTCTTTCGCAATCGGGTAGGCGTCGCCTTGTACCCAGTTCTCAATAATGCTTGTTTTATCAGCGAAAACCGGACCATTGGTGATCACGAAATTAGCTAACTTACCTGCATCTAGGCTTCCGACTAGATCAGACACGCCTAAAATAGCGGCCGGATTCGTCGTCAATGCCTCTAAGGCTTTTTGCTCGCTTAAACCGTATTGAATCGCTTTGCGAACGTTCGCAAGGAAACTAGTCACATCTTTCAACCCATGAGTTGTTAGCGCAAAAGTTAAACCTGCCTTTTCAAAAGTTGCCGGATTCGTAGGCGCTAATTCCCAGTGCTTCATATCCGCCACGTTTACAAAACGCGCGTCTGTCGGATCTTCTAAATCCATCGCAACCGGGAAGTCCAAAGGCAAAATGAATTTCGCATTTGTCGCTTTCATTTCATCCATGCGCTGGTATTCGTTACCGCTCGCTTTGATGATGTATTGAACGCCGAACTCGTCCCCGATTTTGTCTGCACGTAATACAGACCACTTATCGGTTACCTCGAAGATTTGAGGAAGGCCTTGGATCTCATTAAAGGACGCCAAAGATAAATTCGTTCCCTCTTTCGCCGGCTTCGATTTGTACCAAGCGGCGTCTAAGAAGTTTTGGCGTAAAAGCGCAATCGAACCCATTAAAGAGCCCGGATAATCCTGCGTAGACGACCCCTTATTAAAGGAATAATGTGCCGATGCTTTTTCTTTAAGAATCACTAGGTTTTCTTTTTGCTTTGCTAAGCTTACGAAAACACCGGTTCCGCGGGAGATGCCGTCCATTTGGTGCGTTAATACCGTGCCAAAGCCAAGCTTGCGCAAATCCTTCGCCTTCGAATCATTCACCTCGAACACTTTCGCGTGAGAAAGCTCCGATTTAATGGCCTGATTCCAAGAATAAGGGCCTTTTGTGTTCGAAATCATTTGGGATGGGGAGCGGAAACCGCCACCGCCTGCAGCGACTGCTGACATACCATAATCGGTATAGGCATCGATGAAGGACGGGTAAATGTACTTGCCGCCACAATCGATAACTATCGCATCTTTAGGAACCGTAACGGCACCTACTGATTCAATCTTACCGTTTTTAATCACCAAAGTTGCTTTGGTTAAGGTCGTTTTTGCATCTTTCACGATGGTCGCATTCGTGAAGGCGTAATAGCCATTCGAAGGAGTCGCCACGTCATTAATCGGGAAAGTGACTTGAGAAAAGAGAGACGTGCTCACGAAGAGGAACAGGACTCCCAGCCAAAAAGGTTGAAATTTTTTCATTCGTATAATTTTGTTGGAGAATAAAGATAGAAAAATTTTGTGTTTGGCCTATCTTTGTCTACACTTTTTGCCTAAGTCTATCATGAACACCGCTAATACCATCGCCACCTTAGTGGCGAATCCTGAATCCCACGCCCGTTTTTTGAATACGCTTTCCTTTATGGAAAATTCAGGCGCGCGAAAAATTTCCAAGTTTGAACACAAAAAAGAGGTTAGCCTCATCATATTAAAGCACGCGGCAGAAGAGCATCGCCACGCGTATTACCTGAAGAAGCAGATTAGCAAATTAGTTCCGTCCGGCTTCGAGACCTACGACGATTCGTTCTTGATCAACCCGCGTTCCTCTCGCTTTTATTTAGATGTCCTAGACCTACGCGTCAGCCAATATGCCAAGAAAAAGCTAGGCCTGACGGGCTATGACGTAAAATGGGCGGCCTATTTATTAGTCACTTACGCCATCGAGTTACGCGCGGATGAATTGTATCCGATCTACCAGCAAATCCTGACAGAAACGAAGTCTAAAGTCCAAGTGAAATCCATCATCGTTGAAGAAGAGGGGCACTTAGAGGAGATGATTGCACAACTAAAGTCTACCTGGCCTGATTGGGAACAGCACGCCGCCGTGGCCGTGCAGATCGAAACGGGATTGTATCAGGATTGGGTGAGTTCGCTTGTAGCGGAAGTAGCATAAGGTTTCACAAAAC
>CAJCBY010000030.1 GCA_903960725.1 uncultured Cytophagaceae bacterium
ATCCCCGTTGGAAAGATTCAAATCAGTTCTGCGCTTCGGGTGGATTTAAGAACGCAAGAAGCTGATAAGATTGCAGAATTACAGAAATACCAGGAACCCGTTTATTTGCACCAAGTAAAAGCTTTGCGTAAAGATGGTTCCTATCAAGAGTTCAAAGATTTAGATGAGGCTTTTGCGGCCTATCAGCCTTCGACTTACGATGAATGGCGGGTACATTTCCACGTTCCATTATTTCTAGAGACGTACGGTCTGTTAGGATCAACTCAAAAAGAAATCAGAGAAACGCTCGCCATCCAAAAGGCAAGTCCGTTTACTAACCATTTGGAGATCGAAACCTATACCTGGGGCGTTTTACCTTCCGCCTATCAAGTACCAATGGCAGAATCCATTAGCCGGGAAATTAAAACCATCACAGACTTGTTAGGATGATGAAAAAGACTGCCGTTATCGATGTTGTAGGTCTCAGCGAAAGTGTTATTTCAGCGGAGTATACCCCCTTTTTGTATGCGTATATCCAAAAGAAGCAAATTCAAAAAATCCAGCCTCCATTTCCAGCGGTAACGACTACCTCACAATCAGTGTATTTGACAGGTAAAAGTCCATCAGAACACGGCATTGTAGGAAATGGTTGGTATGATAAAACGGATTCAGAAGTAAAATTTTGGAAACAATCGAATGCATTAGTAGGTGCAGAAAAGATCTGGGAGGCGGCTAAGAAAAAAGATCCGAATTTTACCTGCGCGAAAATGTTCTGGTGGTATAATATGTATTCCTCAGCGGATTATTCCGTTACTCCTCGCCCTCAATACCATTCTGATGGGGTAAAGGCGCCAGATTGCTATTCGCACCCTGCAAGTCTTCGAGATGAGTTACAAGCAAAATTAGGCACGTTTCCTTTGTTCAATTTTTGGGGCCCTAATGCGAATATCAAATCCACCCAATGGATTGCAGATGCGTCCATCTATGTAGATGAAAAATACGATCCTACGCTGAACCTGATCTACCTACCTCATTTGGACTATTGTCTTCAGAAATTCGGGGTAGATTTACCAGCGATTGCGAAAGAATTGCGCGAAATCGATCAAGTTCTGAAGCAATTGATCACCCATTTTGAATCGAAAAATTCGGAGATTATTATACTTTCTGAATATGGAATTAATGATGTCAATACACCGATTCACCTGAATCGCTTGTTGCGCAAGGCGGGTAAAATCGCGATTCGAGAAGAACAAGGATTAGAATTACTAGATCCAGGTGCAAGCGAAGCTTTCGCCGTGTCTGACCATCAGATTGCCCACATCTATTGTAAGAATCCTACAGAAATAAGAACCCTTTTAGAAAAGGTACCAGGCATCGCGAAAATCCTTAGTGGAAAAGAACTTAAAGAGTACCAGATCGCACATGAACGTTGTGGGGATCTCGTTTTGGTCGCAGATTCTGACAAGTGGTTTACCTATTATTATTGGCTAGATGACGCTAAAGCACCGGACTTCGCGCGCTGCGTAGATATCTTCAAAAAACCTGGTTATGACCCTGTCGAAATGTTTATGGATCCCAAAAATCCTTTCATTAAGCTCAGAGCGGCCTATAAATTAGCGCGAAAGCTGTTAGGATTCCGCTACCGGATGGACGTAATTCCACTCGATGCAAGCCTTGTGAAGGGTTCCCACGGAAGTCCGTTCTGCGATAAAGTGTATTATCCGGTTTTTATTTCGTCGCAAAATATCGACAAGCAGATACCGGCAACACAAGTATATCAATATATTTGGGAAACAATTTTTCCAAAATAACATGAAAAAGATTAGCACAATTTTTGCCTTCGTTGTAGCAATGATGGCATTCAGCACTCAAATCCACGCACAAGGAATGGATCCTCAAGCGATGATTCAACGTCAGGTAGATCGCATGACGACAGAATTAAGCTTATCCAAAGAGCAAGTAGCCAAAGTAGAACCATTAATCGAAGCAAGAATGAATAAGATGATGGAATTTCGCGAGAAAAGCATGGAAAGAGAGGAGATGATGGCTGAAATGAAGAAAGTGAATGATGCGCAAGCAGAACAATTCAAAGCGATCTTAACGCCAGAGCAATTTGAGAAATACAAAACGATGCAAAGCCAACCGCGTCAAGGTGGTCCACCTAGAAATTAAAAAATTTGAGAGCATTCATTATTATAGGACTTTTCATTTCTTATACTAGCTTTTCTCAAACCCAAAACATTAGAGGCAGGCTGTTGGATAAACATATCCAACAGCCTATTTATTTAGCAGATATATACCTTTCTCCTGGCAACCAAGTAGTTAAATCTGACTCACTTGGCTACTTTGCCTTTTCAAAACTGCCCTTAACTAGTTACCAACTAAGAGTTCGAGCCTTAGGTTACGAGGAATTCAGCGTTCCTAAGATTGAACTCATTGCTGGAAAAGAAAGCTATTTAGCCATTGAACTTGAAGAGAAACCAATCTTTTTACAAGAAGTACGCGTTCAAGCAGAAAAGTCGAAAGAGGTCGCCAAAAACGAATTTACACTAGTCAGTGCGCGCCAATTCAGTCTTTTAGAAGCACAGCGCTATGCCGGTGGATTTCAAGATCCTGCAAGAATGGCCCTAAATTTTGCGGGCGTCACAAATGCAGGCTCAGATCAAAACAATGAAATCATCATTCGAGGCAATTCACCCAAAGGCTTATTGTGGCGAATGGAAGGAATTGAAATCCCAAATCCAAACCATTTCGGTGACGGCCAAGGTTCAACCAGTGGTATCATTTCCATGATAAATTCGACTAGTTTAGCTAATTCAGACTTTATGTCTGGCGCCTTCCCCGCTGAATACGGGAACGCCTCATCGGGTGTTTTTGATTTGAGTTTACGAAGAGGGAATAACCAAAAAAAAGAATGGATGACTACGCTTTCCGTTGTCGGATTAGACATAGCTGGGGAGGGTCCATTGGGAAATAAAGGGGGCTCCTATCGAGTAGGTTTGCGGTATTCTACTTTGGAAATATTACTTAAATCCGGTTTAGTCAATATCAATACCGGGAATTTCAAACCGTCCTACAGGGATTTAAATTACTTAATTGAACTACCCACTAAAAAATCAGGCACCTTCACCTTATGGGGCATCGCAGGAGCGAATAATACAGAAGATATTAAAACGAACACAAGTGATTTTACCAATAGCCATGTAGTTGTAGGTGGATTATCGCATAAACTACCGGTTAAGAGTGGGCATATAAAAACGGTTTTGGCCTATATGACTGAATCCACAGAAATTATTCAGGAGACGAGGTCGGTAACCACTCGAGAGCAAACCTACCAATACCCAACCTGGCGCCTGAATTCGTATTATTTACATCGATTTAACTCCACCGCACAACTTAAAATAGGAGTTAATGCGAGTCAATTAGGGTATAATCTATACGAATTTCGGAATAAGATCATTTACTTAAACGATAAAGACAAAAC
>CAJCBY010000031.1 GCA_903960725.1 uncultured Cytophagaceae bacterium
AGTGCAGAGGAGGCTTCGGTGAAGGCTCTTTTGGCAGACAAATAATCCATCGTTATAAACTCCGGCACATGTACACCTAGGCCTTCTAATAAATCAACGAAGTATTTAGACCACGAGATCGCAACAGCTACATTCGAAATGGCATATTCTAACAGTAAATTCCAGCCCAAAATCCAGGCAACAATCTCACCCAAACTCGTATAAGCATACGTATAAGCACTACCAGAAATAGGCACGGTAGCTGCAAAACGCGCATAACAGAAGGCGGTAAACATGCAAGCCATCGCCGTAAACACGAATAACATCGATACCGCTGGACCGCCATTAGCAGATGCCTGACCGATCGCAGAGAAGATACTCGCACCGATGATGGCCGCCACGCCCATGAAGGTCAAATCGCGTACACCTAGGTTTCGATCCATCGAATTCCCCTCTATACTCTCAATCTCTAATTGATCTGAAATTATTTTATCGATGGATTTCTTGCGAAAAAAACTTGACCACATAGGATTTTACATTGTTAATGAGGAGACAAAAATACATCTTTCTGAAAGAAATTCTAATTTGATTGATTTCGATTACCTTTGTGGCATGTCTGTCGCAGTCGTCATCTTAAATTACAATGGTCGGAAATTCTTAGCCGACTTCTTGCCTATTGTCCTCGAAAACACGCAGGATGCGACGATTTATGTGGCGGATAATGGCTCATCAGATGACTCATTGGCACTACTAGCCGCTGATTTTCCTAGCGTTTCTGTATTATCCTGGGCAGAAAATTTAGGCTATGCGGGAGGTTATAATTTTGCTTTAGGCCAAATCAAAGCCGACTATTTCGTCTTAATGAATTCGGATATAGCGCCTCGTAAGAATTGGTTACCACCTTTAGTTGCCTATTTTGAAGCAAATAATTCTGTTGCCGCAGCGCAACCTTTTCTACTAGACTATCACAAACCTGATTATTTTGAATATGCTGGTGCGGCTGGTGGATTTTGGGATTCCTATGGATACCCTTTCTGCAGAGGGCGCCTTTTCGATACGCTTGAAAAAAATGAAGGCCAATATGCAACATCTGTCGTAAACTGGGCTACAGGTGCGTGTTTGATGGTCAGAGCTGAAGCTTTTCATAAGGTAGGCGGTTTAGACCCCTACTTGTTTGCCCACATGGAAGAAATCGACTTGTGCTGGAGAATGCAAAGGGCTGGATATTCCATCGCCGCCGTGGCCGAAAGCGAAGTACTGCACGTGGGTGGAGGAACGTTGAACAAAGAGAACCCCTTCAAAACCTACCTGAATTTCCGCAATAACTTAATATTGCTTTATAAGAACCTGGAGCCATCTCAGCGTTTTTCGACCATTTTCGTCCGCATGCTATTAGATGGAATTGCGGGACTTAAGTTCTTAACCGAGGGGAAATTGGGGTCATTTATAGCTATCTTGAAAGCACACTTTGGCTTTTATCATTATCTATTCTTCGTGAAAGAGAAGCAGAATCTTTCACCTTCTTTGCAAAAAAGCTGGGTGAAGAGTTTTGAAGGCAGCATCTTGAAAGCCTATTTCCTTCAAGGCAAAAAGAAATTTAATCAGATCAAATTTTAGATATCCCAGACACTTGGGTTATTTCTTTGACGTAAATAGCGACGGATATTCATCCAAAAAGCTAAAATCAAATAAATGATAACCGGGGAACCCATCGTAATAAACGAGGTGTAAATAAAGTATAATCGAATGCTACTGGTGGAAATATTTAACTTCTCTCCTAAGCGAGTACAGACGCCAAATGCCTGATTCTCAACAAAAAATTTCAGTTTTTCCATAGGGTGTTATTTCAAAGTTCAAATTTAAGCAAATTTAATAGCAAATAACATTAACTAAAAATAGTTATATAAAATATGTGTATATTTATGATTTATTTTAAATTAATTGGAAATTTATTTAAAAAGTCTTGCATGCAATTGTTTTCTTTCTACATTTGAGAGCTTGAAAGACTTTCGTCTGGATGGCATTAATATTTTTAACATTTTTTTTATGCAAACTGGTAAAGTAAAATTTTTCAACGAGACGAAAGGTTTCGGATTCATCGTTGACGATCAAACAGGTGAAGACATTTTCGTACACGTAACTGGCCTTTCAGGTGTTACTATCCGCGAAAATGATTCAGTATCTTATGAAGTTACTGATGGAAAGCGTGGTGCAAACGCTATCAACGTTAAGAAAATCTAATTTTTCTTACGGTTTTTTGATTAGAGAAAATCTTTATTTACAATATATATGTAGGTCTAACCTATAAAATTGCAACATTGATCTCTAGTTAAAGAGAAATAAAAAAAGCCTTCTTAACGGAAGGCTTTTTTTATGCACATAGGTGAAGCAACTATCCTTGAATCCAAGCTGTCACTTCCTCCTTAGTCGGCATAGCCGCATCTATCTTCAATTTCTTGCGCATCCCACCTAAATCATTGAAGACTTTGTTTGGGTTTGCGGCATCTAAGGCTTCTAAAGTTAAAATACCCATCTTCTGCAAAGCAGGAATCCATACTTCCGAGACCCCTCTTTCTGCGAAGGCAGATTCAGAATCCACTTCTTTAATTACCTCTGGACGCATTTGAGGAAAGAACAATACTTCTTGAATAGAAGATTGGTTCGTCATTAACATGGTCAAACGGTCGATTCCGATACCAATACCGGAAGTAGGTGGCATCGCATATTCTAACGAGCGTATGAAATCGTGATCCATCGCCATCGCCTCATCGTCTCCACGCTCGGCTAAGGCTAATTGATCTTCGAAACGCTCCTTTTGATCGATTGGGTCATTTAATTCTGAGTAGGCATTCGCGATTTCTTTTCCATTCACGAAAAGCTCGAAACGCTCCACTAAACCTTCTTTCGAACGGTGCTTCTTCGTTAATGGTGACATCTCGACTGGGTAATCTGTGATGAAGGTAGGCTGAATCAAATTCGCTTCTACTTTCTCGCCAAATAATTCGTCGATCAGCTTTCCTTTGCCCATTCCTTTGTCTACTTCCATTCCAAATTCCACACACTTCGCGCGTAATTCATCTTCAGACAAGGCATCCACATCTACGCCAGAATACTGCAAAATAGCGCCAGAGATGGTTAAACGAGGATATGGTCCGGCAAATTCGATTTCATTCTCCCCTACCGTGATTTTAGTTTTTCCATGAAGTCGAGAAGCCACTGTTTCGAAGATTAACTCCGTCAGGTTCATCATCCAGTTATAGTCCTTGTAGGCTACATAGAATTCCAAAGAGGTAAATTCAGGATTGTGTGTACGATCCATTCCTTCGTTACGGAACATTTTACCAAACTCATATACTCCATCAAATCCACCTACAATTAAACGTTTTAGATATAACTCGTTTGCGATACGCAAATAGAGCGGCATATCTAAGGTGTTGTGGTGTGTCTTGAATGGACGAGCCGAAGCACCACCATGGACCGCTTGCAATACCGGTGTTTCCACTTCTAACCAACCGCGCTCGTCAAACATCGTACGCATCGTAGAGATAATCTTCGCACGCTTGATGAAGATGTCTTTTACAGAGGGGTTAACAATTAAATCGACATAGCGCTGTCTGTAACGCATTTCTGGGTCAGAAAAGGCGTCGTAGGTTTGGCCGTCTGCTTCTTTAACGACAGGAAGTGGCTTTAAGGCTTTGGAGAGAATCGTGAACTCGCGCACGTGCACGGAGATTTCCCCCATCTGCGTTGTGAAAACATATCCTTTTACACCGATGATATCGCCGATGTCTAGTAACTTTTTAAATACCGTATTGTATAAGGTTTTATCCTCGCCTGGACAAAGATCGTCGCGGCGGAAGTATAATTGAATACGGCCATTCGCGTCCTGAAGCTCAGCAAACGAGGCATTTCCCATGATACGGAAGCCCATTAAGCGACCTGCAAGCACCACGTCTTGGAAGTTTCCAGACTCGGGTTTGAATTCTGCCAAAATCTGATCAGAATAAACATTCACCGGGTATTCCTGTGCAGG
>CAJCBY010000032.1 GCA_903960725.1 uncultured Cytophagaceae bacterium
ATTTCGAGCGGGAATCGATGTTGCTGCTCAAAAAACTCTTCAAAAAGCATGATGTAGTAGTTGCGACTGGCGGCTCTGGATTGTACTTGAAAGCTTTGATGGAGGGCTTGGATGTGATGCCCGAAGCTGATTTAGCCTTGCGCGAAACGCTGAATAATCGTTTAGAGAAAGAAGGTCTTTGGGCTCTTTTCACTGAATTGAAGCAATTAGATACCGTATATGCCGCTCAGGTGGATGCCAAAAATCCGCAACGGGTCATTCGCGCCCTCGAAGTCTGCCTTTCTACCGGAAAACCCTATTCTGAATTTAGATTAGCTCAAAAACCAGCCCGACCTTTCCAAGTTATAAAGATCTGTCTGGAACGCCCAAGGGAAGAGTTATACACTCGAATAGATCTACGAATGGACCAAATGCTTACCGCTGGTTTAGTGGAAGAAGCGCGTGCCTTTGAGGATAAACAGCATTTATATGCACTTAAAACCTTAGGCTACAAAGAAGTCTATGCGTTTCTGCAGGGAGAATACGATGAGGAGGAGATGGTTCGCTTATTGAAGCGTAATAACCGTCATTATGCGAAAAAACAAATGACTTGGTTCCGTAATCAAGATGAGTTTACTTATTTACATCCTGCGAATGCCTTCGTAGAAATCTTGAAGCAATTAGAGGCTTAAATAAGCTTCTAGACCGCCTTCAAGGTGATCGATGTGGGTAAAACCTTTGGCCTTCAGTAATCGCAAAGCAATCAAACTCTGTGTACCATTATAACAGATAATTACCCAATTTTTCTCTTTGGAAATTTCATCGATTCGCTCTAAAAGTGTATCCAATGAAATGTGAAAACCTCCTAGATTAAAGTTTTCCCATTCTCTGGGAGTCCGTATATCTAGGAGGTTTAAATGAGTTAATGCTTGCTTGAATTGCGTCGCATTCATCTTAATATCCAGCTGCTTGCCAAGCCATCATTCCGCCTAATACATTGCGTACATTCGCATAGCCTTCCGCTGTTAAATAATCCTTCGCACGGCCAGAACGTGCTCCTGAACGGCAATGGATCAATATTTCTTCATTTTTTAAATGAGCGATTTCGTCTAAACGATCCGGCAATTCACCCAAAGGAATCAAAATTGCTCCAATGTTGAACTCATCGAACTCATATTCCTCGCGCACATCGAACAAGTTTAATTTTTCTCCTTTATCAAGGCGCTCTTTTAATTCTTCAATTGTAATATCCATCTTATTCATTGTTTCCGTCACCTACTACCCAAACATCAATCGTATCTCCCGGATGAATACTCGTTCCATCACATGTCGAACATGTTTGTTTAATTATGGTTCCTGCTTCTAAATCACTATTTGCTTCGTAGGTCACGCGACCTAATTTTAAATTCATTCCTGCCAAAATAATCGTCACCTCATCCAACGGCTTTCCAATCAAATCCGGCAATTCAATCTCCGCATCTGAAGTTCCATTACCGATATACAAATCAACTTCAGTCCCCTTAGGAATACTGCTACCGGCCGCAATTTTACGTCCCAAAGCCTGCATATCAATCACCTCTTTCAAACGTGGATCATTCACCTGATGCACTACACCTTTTTTCAAGCCTGCAATGATTAATTGTTGCTCCGCACTTCGAACCGAGAGCCCTATCAAATTAGGCATGCTGATGGTAGGCGGCGTTTCTGAATTGATTGTGATGTAAATTTTACGACCCGATTTAACCAATGCATTGGGTAACGGATATTGTGATAATATGGTTAATGGAGGTTTATCGGAGACAAAAGTACAGTCAGCAATTTCGTATTCTAGGCTATTTGCGTCCACAGATTCTTCCATTTTATCCATCGTCATGCCCTTCAAATTAGGCACTTTGATCGTTTCCCCATGGTGTGTACTCCAGGGTAAATAGACAAAAAAGAAACCAAAAAACAACACTAAAAATAACGTCACTAAGATCGCGACGTGCAGGTAGAAGTCTTTTTTTGATTTAGTTGAAATGATTGCCATGGAAGTGGGTGGTCTATTATACCGCAATTTAAGAAAATCATCATAGAATTCGGTTCAAAATGCAGAAATTGTGCTGCGCAATAATTTCTTGCATTTTAACCCAATTCCATTCTTCATTTTCTTTCTTCTCTCTACTCTATTATCTATTCTCTCTAATCTAAACTTTGCATAGCAAAAAAGGGGCTCGCGCCCCCATTTTGAAATTATCTCTACTCTAAAAATCCTACGGACTTATTCCCTTCGGACTTTCGTCTAATATTTAAACACCTTATCACCCGCCATTACCTCTTGCGTTTTCTCATCGAATGTAACGCGTTGTCCTGTGCGGTAAGCCGCATTAGACATGATCGTTGCGATAGAGTGTTGGTAACCAGCCTCGATAGGAGCGTTAGGCGTCTTGCGAGAACGAACGCATTCCATCCAGTTTTTCACGTGATTGAATGTTAGCACATCTCCACCTGTATCTGCATCTGTAGCGACTTTCGCCCCTTCGATTTTCATCGTAGGTAATAAGTTCGCTTGAAGGCCCATTGCTTTGGCTTCACGCTCGCGAAGACCGCCATTAGGTGAAATTGTATTGGTGTCAAGGTTTAATTCACCCCCGTTAGAGTAGTAAATTTCCTTTGTACCACCTGCTGCATTAGAGAAACGAGAGGTGAATTGAACTTGGAAGCCTTTATCTGCTTTTCCATAATCAAAAACAACCGTCATGGTGTCCGCATTCACGCGGCCATCTTTCCATTGGTAGATTCCCCCATTTGCTACCACTGAGTTCGGGTGTGATAAGCCGGAGAACCAGTGTACGGTGTCGATTTGGTGTGACATCCACTGTCCAGGGATTCCGGATGAATAAGGCCAAAATAGGCGGTATTCTAAGTATTTCCGTGGATCGAATTTATCAGCTGGGCGGTTCATTAAGAAACGTTTCCAATCGATATCGGATTCCTTTAAGATGCTTGTTAATTCTGGGCGTCTCCAGCGACCTGGTTGATTCACGTTCCACATTAATTCGACCATTTTGATATCGCCAAATTTACCTGACTTGATGAATTCATCTGCTGCCCAGTAGTTCTCGCCTGAACGACGTTGTGAACCGATTTGAACGATTTTTCCAGAGTCCTTTACCGCCTTTAAAACGGCACGGTTATCTTCCATCGTTTCAGCTAATGGTTTTTCCGTATACGTATCGCAACCCGCTTTTACGGCTTCAATGGTATGCAAAGCGTGTTGGAAGTCGGCTGTGGAGATGAAAACGGCATCGATTCCTTTCGCAGAATACAATTCTTCATTGTTTCTGTAAGTTTGGATAGATCCGCCTAATTCTTTCTCTAAAAAGGCCTTTCCTTCATCTCTACGACGATTCCATAGGTCAGATAAGGCGACCATTTCGAAGTTCATTCCTTTGGCCAAAGCCTTAAATGGTGGCACGTGTGACGCCCGGTGACGATCAGAGAAACCTACGCAAGCCACGCGAACGCGGTCGTTTGCGCCAAGAATCTTGCTATACGATTTTGGGCTAAATGCTAAGGTACCTAGAGAAGCTAGGGCACCTTTGTGTAAAAATTCTCTTCTTTCCATAGGTAAGTTTATTTAATTTCTCTGATTTTGATGTTTTTGTAGAATACGGAATCCCCGTGCTCTTGGAAAAGGATTGGACCTGAATCTTGCGCTCCAAAACCATCCCAAACTTTATGCTTACTGTGAGCGACTAGCACTTTGAAAATATTGCTCTTACGCTCGTATTCGATCACTTTAAAGCCATTCAACCAATGTTGAACAATGTTGTTTGGATACACAATGATCCGACCTTGATTCCATTCACCTATTTTCTTTTGGAAACGACCATCGATTTTATTCGAAGGAATAATATCATATAAACTTGCTAAGGTGCGGTTTCCTACGGTTCCTAATTTCGCATCTGGGTGCTTAGCATCATCTAACACTTGGTATTCTAACCCGATGGCTGACATACCTGAATTATAGGATTCGTTTACGAAATATTTTACACCGGAGTTAGCACCTTCTGTTAATTTGAAATCAAACGTTAATTCGAAAGCCCCGAATTTGTCATTCGTTAGAATATCTCCTCCATTCCCTGACTCTTTTCCACCTTTACTATTTACATGCAGCGTTCCGTCTTCTACCGTCCAAACTGATGGGGGAGCCGTTGTTTTAAACGCTGAACGGAAACCTGTTAAATCTATTCCGTTGAATAATAAGCGAAAACCTTGTGCTTCTTCTTGAGCCGAGACATTATTCAAAGTATAATTATCTACGACTACTCTGTTGTCCAAAGGACGTGGTTGCATATCTTTCCCTGTTTGGATGCGGATGTTTTTCCACATCACTTGCATGCCTGGTTTCATATCAGCGTAGATGGCGTGTACTTGGAAGGCGATGAATCCTTTGGCCGTCATATCATCGACTAAATAAGTCACAGGATAGTCGTTAATCCAAGTGCGGATCGTGCTTCCGATTGCCTCGATACGGTAATGATTCCAAACATCCCCTAATTTAAAGGCCTTCTTCGCCTCAGGTTTTAGTTCGTTGTGGGCTAACCAACCACGGCGTGATTCGTCATAGATACCGCCTGACCAGCCTCTTGTAGAAGGATCGATTTCGGCTTGATAACCATGTACACGACCGTTTTGGTATTCTGGAATTGATAAACTTCTGAATTGAACCCCTGAATTCATTTTGTTGTCTACTTTGACATCAAACTCAAGGATGAAATCGCCGTATTCTTGTTCAGTAGCCATGAATGAATTAGGAGTATTAGCCACCGTAGTGCCCACCATTACGCCATCCTTCACTTCATATTTTGCCTGTCCATTGAGTTGTTTGAAACCTTTGAAGGTTTTTCCGTCGAATAGGTTGGTCCATTTTTGAGCCTGTACAGTCTGCGTTCCAATCGCTAAAAACAAGCTTAAAAAGGGAATAATCAATTTTTTCATAGTAGATTTTGTTTTATTCAGAAGGCTTAGTTCTTCGAAATTTACTCAAATATCTTTAAATAATTTACTTCTGGTGGGTGTCAAAATCAGGTCAAGAAATTTGTAATCATCCGGGGGCGGATATCAACGGTATTCTATTAAATTTGTAGATTAATTTGAAGAATATGCAAAAACAGACCAAAGCCATTCGCATTCAAGCCGAAAGATCTCAAAACAGAGAGCATTCTGTGCCTTTGTATTTGACATCTAGCTTTACATTTGATGATGCTGAGCAGGGGAGAGCAATTTTTGCCGAGGAAATGGCGGGCAATATCTATTCTCGTTACATGAATCCTAATGTGGATGAATTTGTAGCTAAGATGAATATGCTAGAGAATGCAGAGGATGGCATTGCGTTCTCTACAGGAATGGCAGCGATTTTTGCTTCGATGGCGGGTCTATTAAAAGCAGGCGATCATGTGGTCGCTTCTAATGCTTTGTTTGGTTCTTGCATCCAGATTTTAACGAAGATTACATCCAAATGGGGTATTGAATGCACTTTCGTACCCGGTGCAGATATTAATGCATGGAAAGCTGCAATCAAACCCAATACCAAGTTTTTGTTCTGTGAATCCCCATCTAATCCGGGTTTGGAGTTGATTGATTTGAAGGAATTAGCTGCTCTAAAAGAAGGAAAAGATTTAATTCTAGCCGTAGATAACTGTTTTGCGACGCCTATTTTACAAACACCATTGGATTTAGGGGCTGATTTAGTGATACACTCGGCGACGAAATACATTGATGGCCAAGGCCGCGTTTTAGGTGGTGTGATCTGTGGTAAAAAAATCTACATTGATGAAATTCGCTTCTTTGCGCGCCATACGGGACCTTCCTTGTCACCGTTTAATGCGTGGGTGCTTTCGAAGAGTTTGGAATTATTGGATTTAAGAATGCAAAAGCATTCAGAGAACGCAATGGCCTTGGCGGAAGCTTTGGAAGGTCATAAAGCACTAAATAACGTAAAATACCCTTATCTGAAATCGCATCCGCAATATGAATTAGCTAAGCGCCAAATGAAATATGGTGGAGGTATTCTAACTATTGATATTAAAGGTGGATTTGAAAAGGTGATAGCTTTTAGTAAGGTATTGAAGATAGCCTCCATCTCACCTAATTTAGGGGATACTCGTACGATTATCACGCATCCCGCCTCAACCACGCACTCGAAATTGCCGGCAGAGGAGAAAACGTCTTTAGGAATCACGGATGGATTAGTTCGCATAGCAGTTGGTTTAGAGTCCATAGAAGATTTGAAAGCAGATTTCATACAGGCACTTAATCTGATTAGCTAATGTGGATCGCTCTGATCGTTTGTTTGCTTTTGTTGACCGTAAATGTCGTGATTGGCGTTTATGTGGAGCGAAAGCTATCTGCTTTTATGCAGGATCGATTAGGGCCAATGAATGTGGGTAAATGGGGCTTATTGCAAGTTTTTGCGGATCTTTTGAAGTTATTCCAAAAAGAAGATATCGTCCCTGAAAACGCCCAAAAGCGTTTATTTCTTTTCGCTCCCTGGATTATTTTCTTGTCCGTTTTTGGAGCTTTTGCCGTCATCCCCTTAAGTTCAGGCACTTTCTTACAAGGAAGCCAAACCGAAATGGGTTTGATGCTTTTGATGGGCATTGTTTCCTTAGATAGTTTGGGGATTTTATTAGCGGGTTGGACCTCGAATAATAAGTATTCTTTGTTAGGAGCTATTCGTTCGGCGGCACAATTGGTTTCGTATGAGATTCCTTTAGGATTATCACTCTTGTGCGTCGTTTTGATTTCTGGGTCTTTGAATTTGCAGGATATTTCTATGCAACAAGGGATTTATGCAGCAGAAACCCAGTATTTATTTGGCCTAAAAAGTCTAGGCATCGATATTTCGCAGGTAGGTGGAATACTGAGTTGGAATGTGGTGAGGATGCCTTTATTTTTCTTCTTATTCGTGATTTATTTCATTGCCTCTTTAGCAGAAGCGAATCGGGCTCCATTTGATATTCCAGAGGCGGAATCTGAATTAGTAGGTGGTTTTCATACTGAATATGCCGGAATGCGCTGGGCCTTACTGTTCTTGTCAGAATATGGCATGATGCTGCTAGTGAGTGTTTTAGGGGTTATTTTATTCTGGGGATCTTGGTATTCTCCTTTTCCAAATATAGGTATGATTCGATTAGCTGATTGGACGAATGGACAGCCAGGATCGGTATTTGCTACTGTAGCCGGCTTTTTTTGGTTATTATTTAAAACCTATATCTTAATTGGTATCCAAATGTGGGTTCGTTGGACCCTTCCTCGTCTTCGAGTAGATCAATTGATGTATTTGTGCTGGAAAGTATTGACCCCCTTTGTCCTGATTTTCGTCGCAATATCTACGCTTTGGTCGCTATTGATGTAAGTAATCCGATTTATTCTTTGTTTCTTTACTGATTACGATTGCAAACCTCTTATCTATGATCAAACTCTTACCCAGAGTCTTTTGCTTAGGGCTTTTATTTATCCTTACGCATCAAAGCATTGCACAAACCACCTCACTCCCTGCCTTATTTGGTAAAGTAATTGATGCCTCGACGGGAGAGCCGCTGAAAGGCGCAGATATATCGGTTGATTTTAAAAAATCTGGAGTTACATCTGATACGCTCGGTAATTATAAGGTGTATTTGCCTTATGGGGAATGGGTCGTGAAGGTTAGTTATGTGGGTTACAATCCCTACCGTACGAAAATTAATCTCAAGGGGAATACAGAATTAAATGTCGAATTGAATAACGTAACGAAGCAACTGGAGGAGGTAATTGTCTCTAGTGCGGCAACGAAGCGGGATATTCAGACACCTTCATTAGGTGTAACCGTATTAAGTTTAAAAGGGATCAAGAAGTTACCTACCATGATGGGCGAGGTGGACGTGATTCGTAGTTTACAATCTCTACCGGGTGTTTCCTCCGTGGGTGAAGGCGCTAATGGATTGAATATTCGGGGTTCGAATGTAGACCAAAATTTAATCTACATCGATGATACCCCCATTTTTAACCCGACGCACATGTTTGGTTTATTCTCTGTGTTTGCTTCAGATGCCATTCGCGATTTAGAATTATATAAGGGTGGGGTGCCAACCCGTTTTGGCGGCCGCACAGCTTCAGTATTGGATATTAAGATGATTGAGCCTAACACCGAAAAGTTCAAGATGCAAGGGGGTATCGGTTTAGTTTCAAACCGAGTAATGGCTGAAATTCCGATTATAAAGGATAAGTTATCGGTTTTAGTAGCGGGACGACTTTCCGTGAATGACTTTATGTTCAAATGGTTTGCACCGGATTATCTAAAAAACCTTCGTGCGAACTTCTCTGATGTGGCCACTAAGATTTATTTCCGCCCCAATACCAAAAATACAATTTCACTTTCGTCTTATTTGAGTCATGATTTCTACCGCGTGGATTCATTGTTTAGCATTGAAAATGTTGTAGCAAAGCAAACCTCGTTTAATTATGGCCATAAAAATCTGGCTTTACATTGGAATCACTATTTTTCATCCAAACTTAACATGATGATAAGTGGTGCAGTGACAGATTATTCAACTAAGACTTTTGCTCCAGATTCTGTTAACACCATTAATTTAATTAGTTCGATTCTGTACCGAAATGTGACAGCTAGTTTTGATTACCAACCTCGGGAAAATCACAAAATGAATTTTGGTATCACAGGAACTCGCTATGATATTGATCCAGGTAATTTGAATGAGAGTGTTGTTTCTAGGGTTGCTTCTGTTAAATTACCCTTTGAGCAGTCGTATGAATTAGGTATTTTCGCGGATGATGAGTGGACGTTAAGTCCTAAGTTTACCCTACAGGCAGGTTTGCGTTATTCTCATTACTACCGCATGGGTGCTGGGACAGAAAATGTCTATGCGCCAGGTCAAATGCCGTCATTGAATTCTGTGATTCGCAAGAACACCTACGCACCTGGTGAGGTCATGGCCTCCTATGGAGGTTTCGAACCTCGTGTTACGATGAAGTATTCTTTAGCGGAGACAGCAACCATGAAGTTTGGCTATAACCGTCAACAACAATTTTTTCAATTATTATCAAATAATACTACGCCACTACCCACATCTCGTTGGAAGACAGCAGATAATTTTATTAAGCCTCAGCAGAGTGATTTTCTCTCCTTGGGTGTATTTAAGACCTTTAATGAAAACGTCTATGAGGCTTCCATTGAAACCTATTACCGGGACGTGAGAAATACCTTGGACTTTGTCTCTGGAGCAAATCTTCAGTTAAATCCGAATATCGAAACGCAATTGGTTACCGGTAAAAGTAAGGCCTACGGTATGGAATTAATGGTTCAAAAGAAGAAAGGGGAAGTGTCTGGTTGGGTATCTTACACCTACGCTAGGGCCCTCAATCAAATGATTGGAGATTTCCCTGAAGTTCAGTCAATTAATGGAGGCGAATGGTTTGCTACAAATTATGATAAGCCACACACGTTGAATATGATGTTAAATATTCAACCCACCACCCACCATAGTTTCTCCTTTACTTTTGCCTACAACTCGGGTCGTCCCTTCTCGTCTCCATCTGGATCCTATGAGATTGGAGGTAAAAAATTCCCTGTTTTTGCTGAGCGAAATAATGACCGAATTCGTGATTACCACCGCTTAGATTTTTCTTGGACAATTAATAATCCATCCATGAAAAAACAACGGTGGGAAGGTAGTTGGGTATTTACGGTGTATAATTTGTATGGTCGTAAAAACCCCTATTCTGTATTCTTTAAATCGACGAAAAGTGGTTTGCGCGCTTATGAGTTAAGTGTTTTTGCCTCTCCATTTATCTCTCTAACTTATAATTTCAAATTCTTGTAATATGTCTTTAACGTTCAAAAATATAAGTTTTTATGCTTTGCTCATTGGTTTTGTGACTTGGGCATGCGTAAATCCGATTACTGATTTCGTCCAAATTGATGCTACCTCCTTCACGACAATTGAGGCGGATATTTCCGATGACCCAGAATTGAGTAAAGTTAGATTAACTAGTTCAGCTAATCGGTTGACCTCGCAATTATCTCTTCCTATTTCGAAGGCAATAGTTTCAGTTACGGACCAAAATGGCGTAAAAACATCCTTTACAGAAGGCATTCCTATTGGAACCTATTTTCCTCCTACTGGATTCGTTGGAAAAGTAGGTTCATCTTATAAGTTAAATGTGAAGATGCTAACGGGCCAAACCTACGAAAGTACCACTGAAACAATGAAGGCCGTTCCCGAAATAGAGAATGCTATTTCTCGTTTTGAAATTTTTGATCAGTATTCCGAAGTTGATATTCGCAGAGCCGGCTTTACAGTCTATTTAGATTTTAAAGACACTCCCGCTGAAGGGGATTTTTACCTTTGGAACTGGAAACATTATGCGAAAGTTGGTTTTTGCGCGACTTGTACTGACGGAGCTGCTTATGACTTCAAAAAGAAGGATTGTATTCAGCCAAGGATTCGCACAGACGCCATTTTGAATTATATGTGTGATGGAAATTGTTGGGATATTTCCACTAACAATGATTTGAATGTATTTTCGGATGTGTTAACCAATGGACAGCGCGTAGTGGGTCGCCAGGTAGCACGTATCCCGTTTGATAACTTTACACCTTATTATTTCCGTTTAGAACAGCGATCAATCACTAAAAACGCCTACGCCTTTTATCAATCATTAATCTCTCAAGTACAGTCATCAGGCTCCTTATTTGATGTTCCGGCTGAAACACGTTTTAGCTTAAATATTAAATCATTGACGAAGCCGTCTGAGCGTGTTCTAGGAATTTTCAATGTTTTCTCTGTCAGAAAGAAAATTTTTATTATTGATCGCAGAAAAAATATTCCTCCAGGGGAGTTCCCTATAATTACGGTTGTTCCAGGGGAAGTTTACGCTTGTCCTCCAGGATCTGTAGGTTGTCTCGATAGAGCACCTTGTATTGAATCTCCTACTAGAACAAAAATTACTCCAGAAGGTTGGGTATTCTAGTTTTTTAGGCACAAATTTGTGCTTTAATTATACCTATGATCGGAGTTTTATTAGTGAATCTGGGAACCCCAGATGACCCAGGTACACCCAGTGTCCGTAAATATTTACGGGAGTTCTTAATGGATGGTCGTGTGATTGATATCCCTTATCCATTTCGCCTTTTATTAGTGAATGGAATCATTGCTCCTTTTCGAGCACCTCAATCTGCTAAAATCTATAAAGAGTTATGGGAAGAGCGTGGCTCTCCACTCAAGTTTTATGGAGAAGATGTTTGCGCATCATTAGCGTCCTCTCTAGGCGAAGGGTATATGGTTCGTTTAGCCATGCGTTATCAGACTCCAGATCTAAAAACAGCTATGGCTGAAATGGAGAAAGCAAACTTGAAGAAACTAATCGTCATTCCTTTCTTCCCTCAATATGCCTCCGCTACCACCGGTTCAGTATATGAACGAGTGATGGAATTGATGTCCAATTGGCAGATCATGCCTTCTTTATCGATGGTAAGTTATTTTTACCAACATCCCATTTTTGCGAAGTATTTTGCAGATAAAGCAGCGAATTACCAAAAGGACGTAGACTTTGATTATTATTTGTTCTCGTACCATGGAGTGCCAGAACGCCATATTCGCAGAGGTGACTTGACTAAGAATACCTGTGTTTTTGGAACCTGCTGTGAAACGATTACCGAAAAAAATCATGGTTGTTATCGAGCTCAGTGCCATGAAACGACCCGTTTAATTGCCAAAGAAATGGGGTTAAAGCCTGGAACGTACAGTACAGCTTTCCAAAGCCGTCTAGGCCGTGACCCTTGGTTGCAACCCTACACGGACGATACGATTAAAAAGCTTGTCAAAGAGGGCAAAAAGAAGATTCTAGCATTTTCACCTGCTTTCGTCGCGGATTGTTTAGAAACGACGATTGAAGTAGGAGAGGAGTACAAAGAATTGTTCGAAGAAGCAGGCGGCGAACACTGGCAGTTAGTGGAAAGTTTGAACAACTCCCCAGAATACGTAGCGCTTTTAGAGGACCTAGTAAAGAATTCATAACATGTTAGCGCTACTATTAACCATTGTATTTTCGGTATTGTTATTAGTGAATTTTCGAGCACATGCAAAATTCAATATTGATACCCGAATCGCCATTCTGCTGAATTATCCGGTTTGTTTTCTGACGGGGTATTTTCACCAAATGGATGCAGTTCCCTTTCATTGGCCCTCCACAGGTTATTCCTTGGGGATACTAGGTATTGGTATCGGTTTCGTAATTACCTTCTTGCTATCGGGTTATTCCACTGTTAAAAATGGTATGGCACCCACTTCCTTGGCGAATAATATCTCCTTGGTTATGCCGGTGATGGTGAATCTATTTATTTGGAAGACAGGTGGTGATTTGACTTTATCTGTGATGGCAGGACTGGTATTATCTTTTGCGGCTATCTATTTCTGTAGTCCATCTGATTCAGGTTCTGTCCAAAAACCAGTCATTTGGGCATTAGTCGCAGTTTTCGTAGCCTACGGTATCACAAATACGGCCTTTAATTATTTGAATGCTGCCATCGTTCAGCAAGTAGGAGGAAGTATTTCATTTACCTTAATGCTGTTACTTGGTTCTATGGCCACATCTGCCATCGTCTTAGTTTATTGGACGATTACGGGTGGCGTTACTTGGTCAGTAAGATCCGTTTTAGCTGCTATTCCTTTAGGTCTTCCTAATTTCTTCTCCTTTTATTTCTTATTAAAGGCACTTGATGCCTACCAACAAAATGGAGCGGTGGTATTAACCATTTATAATCTTGGTGTCATTCTTTTAAGCGCTGTTACCGCTTTGATTTTCTTCAAAGAAAAGCTGACTAATAAACAGTGGTTGGGGATTGGGTTAGGATGCCTTGGAATCGCTTTAATCATTCTGTAAATTTCAAAGTTCAAAGAGCAAAGTTCAAAGTTGGTATAAAAAAAGGGAGCGAAGCTCCCTTTTTTTATACGTTTATGAAATGTTTCTTGCATCGTTGCGCAGCAACATCCACCTTTATTCTTTGTGCTCTATGCTCTATGCTTTTCCTTCGGACTAAGCCGTAGGCGACTCATTGACTCAATTGCGAAGCGATGACTCTACGTTTTATAATTGCGGAGCAATTATAAAACGTTAGCAGTCTGCTCCTTAATCTTCTCCAACTCATCCTTCATATTCACGACCAAACGTTGAATAGTGGAATCATTTGCTTTCGAGCCAATTGTGTTGATCTCGCGGCCGATTTCTTGGGCCATGAAGTTTAGTTTCTTTCCGTTTCCTTCCTCGAGAATCTCTATGAAATAGTCTAGGTGAGTCGCTAAGCGAACTTTTTCCTCGGAGATATCGAATTTCTCAATATAATAAACGACCTCTTGTTCGAAGCGATTCTTGTCGAAATCTTCTTTCAAGCCTAGTTCTAAAAGGGCATTACGCATCCGCTCTCGGATACCTGGCATGCGGATTTTGTCTTGCTCGAGCACTTGTGCGAGGCCGGATTTAATAGAGGAGATATACTCCCGGAATTTGTCTTCTACGACCTTGCCTTCGCGGGCTCGGAACTCCTTACATTCTTTGACTGCTTCTTGAACGGCTTCGAAAACAACTTTCCAAAGTGCTTCAATCTCCTCTTCGTTGTCTTGGGAATGATCCGATGCATGTAAACTCGGCATTGACATCGCTTGTAAATACAAGGCATTTTCATCTATGTTTGAGATGCCTAATTCATTCGCTACACGCTTTAATTCTGAATAGTAGGTCGCAATTTGACCTTGTGGGAGGATACTTTGTTCTACGTTTTCGTTATTCTTTTGAAGGTGTAGATTCAATTCCATTTTACCTCGCTCCAGTTGCTGGGTCAGGTAATTACGTATGTCGATTTCCTTAGCGGATAAAGACTTAGGTACGCGGCAAAAAATATCAGTAAACTTCGAGTTTAAGCTTTTGACTTCGACGCGAATTTGAAGGTCTTGGAGTTCTTTTTGGGATTTCCCAAAGCCCGTCATGGAGTAGATCATATGGATTCTTTTTTGGCCTTAGCCGCTTGGTAAAATGCAAATGCGATAAATAAAAGCATCACAATCGAAGCCCCTAGGTCGATTTTATTCCCTGTAATCACGGAAACGGGAGCAAATTTAAATTCAATGGTATGTTTCCCAGCTGGAATCGCTAATCCACGTAATACGTAATCTGCCTGAACGTGATTGGTTTCTTTTCCGTCGATAAAAGCTTTCCAATCCTTATTACCGCGGTAATAGATCTCTGAGAATACGGCAAAAGCAGCTTGCTTAGAATCAGAAATATAAGTCAAGTGATTTGGCTTGTATTCGGTCAAAAGAATACTGCCATCCGTTTCAAAGGAAGCAGTAGGAACGAATGCGGCATCTTTTTGTTCGACTAAAGCCACAGCGCGTGGATCGATTTTGCTAATTCCGTTCAAGGCATCATCCGCAGTAGGAACTACATTTACTTTCGAAACAAACCACGCATTTCCTAGTGCTCCAGGATTCGTTTGAGTAGCCAATTGACCGGTAGAATCTGGACTTAAAATGTATTTGGTATTCAGCATATTCAGGATGTTCATTTGTCCTGGATTACCTGTGAATTGTTTCTCCATTAATTCTTGGTAGCGTCGCAATTTCGCTGCATGATAACCACCCACCGATTGGTGGTAATAAGACACCGTGGCGTCGCTCATGAAGTTGGTTGATACATTAATCACGCGGTATTGCGTCGAATCTTGTAGGATTTTTTGATCCGCTGGCGTAGGTAAGATTTGCTCGTCCAGTGTAGCTTTTGAAACAAAGAAATCTTTGCCAAAATAGCGCTTCGCCACCGGTGTTAAATCAAAAATACCTAGTAAAACTAGGGCGATTAACCACACTGATTTTTTGACTTTTCCGGTACTCGCCACAAACAAAATGCCAGTGCCTATCAGTACAATAAAGAAACTGCGAAACGCATCAGATTGAAATAGCTCGATGCGATCAAGCTGAATACTACGCCAGATTTGGTTATTCAAAGCGGTATCTTGAATGATTGCGCCACCAAAATTAGGTCCTTTGAAATCAAAGAATAAATCCGGTGCCATTCCAAAAAACAAGGCGAGTCCACCGCTTAATCCTGCGGCATACAACAAGGGCTTTTTGATCTCGGCCCATGTCGATTTCTGTTGAATGAATCGAATTAAACCTAAAATGCCCAAAGAAACGAAACCTAGTTGTACAAAAGACAACACCATGGTGATTGCCCTGAACTTGTTGAACAAGGGAAAATACTGGAATAAAATGCCATTAAAGAAGAAATATTTACCCCAGGCGAAGGTGATAAATAGTGCTGTAAATCCGATGATCCACCACTTCTCCGCTGTTTTGATATAGAAAGCTCCAAATAAAAATAAGAAGATCACGAGCGCCCCCGCATAAGCTGGGCCAGCAGTATAACTTTGATCCCCCCAATAAGCAGGTCCTTTTTCTACGAAACCCAAAGCCTGTTCGTCTGCAATACCCGCATTGGTCATGGTTTGGTAGGTATTGGATTCGGTTCCGCCTAAATCTCCAGCGGAAGCACCCCCCATGAAATTAGGGATTAACAAAGTGCCTGTCTCGGCAATTCCATAGGACCAATCGAAGGCATAAGTTTGGTCTAAACCATCACCGCGCGATTTATTGGCACTTAATTCGGAGGCGCCACGCGTAGTTTCTTTGGCATATTCATAGTTGTTCCAAAGACGCATCGAGTGCGTCCCTAATGCTAAAACTAAACCAACTCCCAATAGTAATCCGCTTTTTAACCAATCCGCAACGGTCTTTTGACTGATTGCTTGCGAGAGGGTATAAACCAAATAAAAACCAATGATAAAGAAGAGGTAATAGGTGATTTGGACGTGGTTAGCGTACAATTCTAACGCCATACCCAGAGTAAACAGTGCTGCTCCTAACCATTTACGATTCCCCCAGCCGAGTTTCACTCCGGCTAAAACGATGGGAGCGTAAGCTAAGGCGAGTACTTTAGAGGTATGACCTGCTGGAATAATCACCATGTTATAGGTCGCAAAGGCGTAAAAAACAGCCCCAGCGAAGCCTAAAATAGGGGAGGATCCCATGGCCCAAAGCAAAATATACATGCCTAGCATCTGCAGGACAAGCAAATTCACAGGACTAGGGAGGAGATTGGTAATGAAAGAACCGATTTTGGCAGAAATAGAATAAGGATAAGATCCAGCTATCTGGTAGGTAGGCATCCCCCCGAACATCGAGTTCGACCACCACGCATCCTCTCCAGTTTTCTGTTTGTATTGTATGCTCTCCTGTGCCGCCGCCTGGGCCTGCTGAATATCATGTTGAATCAATACTTTTCCTTGTAGAACGGGGCCACAATAGATAAAAGCGATCAAAAGGAAACCCAAAAGGACAATCCCATGGGGGGCAAAGGAGCGCAAATTAATTTTCATAGTTTATGAAATCGATACTAATTCTAATTCAAATGTTAAATCACGACCAGCTAACGGGTGATTTGCATCTAAAGTTACATGAGAATCTGTTAAATCAGTGATGACTACTTCAACCACGTGACCACCATCTTGGTGCATGGATAAGGAACCACCTAATTCTAATTCGATGTGAGCTGGTATTTGTGCACGTTCTAATGTTACCGTGTTCTCTGGAGAATGCTCACCATAAGCTTCAGCAGCTGGAATAACCACCGTTTTTTTCTCACCAATCGTCATTCCTGTCACGCCATCATCAAAACCTTTGATGACCATACCTGAACCTAATTGAAATTCAAGTGGAGTTCTTCCTACAGAAGAGTCAAAAATAGAACCGTCGGTGTGTTTACCTGTGTAGTGTACGGCAACCTTGTCGCCGGTTTTTGCAATAGACATATTGAATCTTTAAAAATGGAAAAATAAGCTACAAATAACACGAATTTTCACTGGCTTTCAAAGCAAATGCCCCCACCATTCACCATCCACCATTTATCATTTACCATTCACCATTCACCATTCACCATTCACCATCTTTTCTCTCTACTCTCTACTCTCTTATCTACAAAGCGAAGCTTGGTACTTCAAAGAAAGCGTATCCCCTAACTCAATCGCCGTATTGAAATCAAGGCAGGCATCATCAATGAGGCCTAGATGCAATAGATTGATGCCACGGTTGTAATAAGTCTCTCCGTAATAAGGATAGCGGATGATAGAAGCTGAAAAGTCACGTATAGCTCCTTTGTCATTCCCTAATTTGGATTTAAAGTAACCTCGATAAAAATAGTAATCTGCATTCGTGGAATCAAGGCGGATGGCTTTAGTTAAATCAGAAATGGCACCTGAGTATTCTTCCATAGACCCTCGGGAAAAGGCTCTTGCGAAGTAGATTTCTGGGTTTTTCGGATCTTTAGTCAAGGCCACAGATAAGTTGTATGTCGCTTCTTTGTATTTTTCTTGCTGGATTTGGGTAAGTCCAGCCGCGTATTGCATCATGCAGCTGCTAAAGAAAACGAGGGCAAAAAGGGAGATGAGTAAACGGATCATTTAAAGGTAACGATGGTGATTCCCGCACCGCCACGGTCTGCGTGTTCGTCAGAACTATTTTTAATTTCTTTATATCGGCGTAGTTGTTCGCGGATTAAGGTCCGTAGAATTCCGTCGCCTTTTCCGTGCAAAATTTGGACTTCTGTCACCCCTAAAAGTAAGCAATCGTTGATATATTGGTCTAAAATAACATAGACTTCTTCTGCTCGCTTGCCCCTAATATCTAGTTTAAGCTGAAATTGCGCCATTCGATCGTTGATATCGATACCGCGAAGGGGTGCGGAGCTTTTCTTCTGTTGTTTAGGTGCGACGATTTTTTGGAGGCGATTCAGTTTTATCGTACTGCGAATCGCTCCCAGAGAAATGACTGCGTCTTTGCCTTTTAGTTCAAGTATTTGTCCCAAAGTAGGTTCGTCGCCACTCCCTTTAATCACCACCCAATCCCCTAATGCGATAGGGGAGTTTGCGTAAACGATTCCTGGAGTTTCGGAAACGACCTTTAATGGGGCTACAGTTTTCAATTCTTTCTGTACGAATTGCTCCAAATCCGCCCGTAATTCTTTCGTTTTCTCTTTGTCAGCCTCTTTTTCCCGGATCTGTCTAATCGTCTGTTCAATCCGTTGATTCGCCTCTTGAATGATCTTTTTCGCCTCTGCTTTCGCCGCATTTAACATCGCTTTCTGCTCCTCTTGCACGTGATTCTTGAGCCGCTCGTAGTTTTCCTTGATGGATAGGGCTTGCTCATTGGCTAATGCTAAACTAGCGTTCTTACTCTCCCAAATCTGCTTCTCCGTCTCCGTCTCTAACAATAACTTATCAAAATCTACTTGCTTTTTGCCCAATTTCTTGCGCGCATTTTCGATGATGGCCTTAGGTAAACCAATTTTTTGTGCGATTTCGAAAGCAAACGAACTTCCCGGTTTACCCATGTCCAAGATGAATTGGGGTTCCAAGTGTTCGGTATCGTAACGCATTGCGGCGTTGAAAAGGCCTTTTTGGCGATCTGCTAGGCTTTTTAAATTGCCAAAGTGCGTATTAATCGCGCCATAGCATCCTTTATCGGCCAATTTCTCTAAAATGGACTCTGCAATGGCGCCACCTAAGGATGGCTCTGTTCCGGTACCAAATTCATCGACTAAAATCAACGTCGTCTCGTTCACCTGCTGCAAGAAATGCCGCATATTACTTAAGTGCGAGGAATAGGTACTCAATTCGTTTTCTAGGTTTTGCTCATCGCCCATATCCAAGAAGAGTTGGGAGAAGAATCCCATGGTGCTGCCTTCTGCCAAAGGCACTAAGCAGCCTGATTGAAATAGGAATTGCAATAAACCTACGGTACTTAATGTTACGGATTTACCTCCCGCATTGGGTCCAGAGACGACCATAATGCGTCGATCATCCTCTAAACGAATGGTCAGCGGCTTGATCTTTTTGCCAATTTTTTCGAGTGACTTTTCTAACAAGGGATGACGGGCATCGGTCCAATTGACAATCGGCTTATCTTGAATAAACGTGGGTTTAATGGCTTTGTGAGCACTTCCCCAAAGGGCTTTGGCCCGAATAAAATCAATCAAACCTAACCATGAAAAGGCGTGGGCTAAAAATGGCGTTAAAGGACGGATGCAATCCGACAGTTTGGATAAAATCTGTATGATCTCGCGACGCTCCGCTGATTCCAAAGATTTGATCTCATTGTTCATCGCCAATG
>CAJCBY010000033.1 GCA_903960725.1 uncultured Cytophagaceae bacterium
ACACATAGCCCGCCTCGAACTCCATCCCCACCACGGGCTTAATCCCCTCCTGCTGACACGCCTGCACGAAATCAAAGACGCCGGAACTCCGGTGGATATCCGTTAAGGCTAACGACGTAATGCCGCGCGCCTTCGCCTCCTGAACTAATTGCTCAGGCGAAAGCGTACCATAGCGCAAGCTGTAGTAAGAATGGCAATTCAAATACATCTATTCGTCGTTTTTTGCGGGTAAAGAAGCGAGTGTCGCACCAGGAGGTAAAGTAGCGTGTGACGCACCAGCGAGTGGCGCACCAGCACCAGGCAATCTATTTCTACGTTCGGCACTCCCCATCAATCCACTCGCGCGCAAGATGGAAAACTCGCCGTAGCGGTTCTTCAGGGAATCCATCGCCTGATACAGCGGCACCAGCTTCGCCCCGTCATCAAACAAGTTCAATTGCTCCTGCCCTTGCAACAGTTTAGAGAAGCGCACGCCTATCAGCCGAATCAAAAGCCTCCGGTCATACAGCTTCTCGAACAATTCGTAGACCGCCGGAATCAGGCGGTGGTCGCTGGCGGAAGCAGGAATACTGATTTGACGGGTATGGGTGTCAAAATTCGAGTAACGCACCTTCACCGTAATACAGGACGTACATTGCCCCAGCTTGCGCAAATCATAACTCAGCTGCTCAGTCAGCGAACCCAGGATCCGTCGTAATAAAATCACATCCGTACTATCCTGCTCAAACGTTATCTCCTTAGACAAGGACTTCTGCTCAGAATAAGGCACCACAGGACGCAGATCGATGCCATTAGCTCTTTCCCAAAGCATCGTCCCCGACTTCCCAAAGGTTCGCTCTAACACCCGCTGCGGCATTTGGCTGAGGGTCCCCACGTGGACGATGCCCATATTACGGAGCGTCTGGGCCGTGACGGCACCGATCATCGGGATCTTGTTCACCGTCATAGGCGCTAAAAAAGCCTTTTCCTGACCAGCTAGCACCTGGTATTCGCCGGCGGGCTTGACGTGATTCGTCGCGACTTTGGACACCGTCTTATTCACCGACAAACCAAAAGAAACCGTCAACCCTATCTGTTTCTGAATCCGATCCCGCAGGTCCTTCGCAAAAGCATAGGAACCAAAAAAGCGCTCCATCCCCGTCATATCTAAATAAAACTCATCAATCGAGGCTTTCTCCACCAAAGGCGCCCGCTCCATAATCAGCGAGGTCACCATCTCCGAATGCTGCACATACGCCTCGTAATCACCCCTCAACACAATCGCATCCGGACACAATTTCAGCGCCATCTTCATGGGCATCGCAGAACGCACCCCAAAAGCCCGCGTCTCATAACTACACGCCGCCACCACCCCCCGATCCGAGCCGCCGCCCACAATGACCGGCTGGCCCACGAGTCGTGTATCTCGGAGTCGCTCTACCGAGACAAAGAAACTGTCTAAATCCATGTGCACAATCGCGCGCTCCTGCATAAAATTGGTAGATATTTGGGTATTTTGAATACCTTTCGTAACTTCGAAAAGTATACGAAGAAATTTTAGATACGAATTTTATTCATTTTCCTTTAATAAGCAAATCGCATGAGCACTTTTTTTAGTCAGAATTTACGTTTTTTACGCAGCAAGATGTCGGAGAAAACGTCGCAGGAAAAACTAGCGGAATTACTGAATATTAAGAAGCCGACTTTGGGCTCGTATGAGTCCGGAAGAGCGGAACCTAAATATGCCGATTTGATCTCCCTAGCGGAGTTTTTTAAGGTCGAAGTGGATGAATTATTGAAAGAGGATTTGTCCAAAAGAATCCCCGGCCTTTCGAACAAGCCTAAGCTACGAATTTTAGCTACGACGGTCGATGCGAACAATGAAGAGAATATCGAGATGGTACCGATCCAAGCTTAGGCAGGTTACACCGCCTCTTACGACGACCTCGACTTCGTCCGCGATCTCCCTACGTTCCAAGTACCTTTCCTGCCTAAAGACAAAAAATACCGCGTTTTCCCTATCAAAGGCGAATCGATGTTGCCCCTACAACCGGGCTCTTTAGTCTTCGCTGAATACGTAGAAGACTGGACCCAAATCAAGGATGGCACCATCTGCATCGTCGTGACCCGCGAGGACGGCGTCGTATTAAAGCAGGTCATCAACCACCTCGCAGAACGCAAAGTCTTGATCCTGAACTCCACGAACAAGACCTACGACCCTTACCCGATTTTGGGCTCTGAAATCCAGGAAATCTGGA
>CAJCBY010000034.1 GCA_903960725.1 uncultured Cytophagaceae bacterium
AGGCAAACGCCAGTCTTCGTATTTATCTAGTTTATTGTTCTTGTTTAAGTCTTTAAAGGACAACTTCCCTACTTTTAAAGTTGGCGTTTTCATAGCGACTATGACGGGTTGCGTTTGGGCTAGTAGTGAACTAGAGGCAAAAAGCAAGGCAATAAGCACACGAGATTTCATAGGTTTTTTCTTTCTTTGTATAGGAAAGCAAATCAATAGTCATTTCTAATCACATGAAAGATCCGAATGTAGACCAATTCATACAAAGTGCCGACAAGTGGTCAGCGGAGATGGCCTTTTTGCGCCGCATTTTGCTTGATTGTTTGCTGGTGGAAACCTATAAGTGGAAGACGCCGGTATATATGGTTGGCTCGAAAAATATCATTGCGATCTCTAGTCTGAAAGACCATTGTGCTTTGAATTTTTTCAACGGTGCGTTATTGCAGGATGAGGCCGAGATGTTGATTAAACCCGGTGAGCATACGCAATTAGGTCGCTGGATGAAGTTCAATTCGGTGGAACAGATTTTGGCCAAAGAAGAGCTCATTAAAGCCTACATCTTAGAAGCCATCGAGGTAGAGAAAATGGGTTTGAAAATGGAGAAGTCCACCGAAATCCCTCACCCGGAAGAATTAACGGCAATTTTTGATAAAAAACCTGCCTTAAAAACGGCCTTCGATAAACTTACCCCGGGCCGCCAGCGCGCCTATCTTCGATTTTTCACGGATGGAAAACAATCCGAAACGCGCACCTCGCGCATCGAGAAAAACGAGAAATACATCTTAAAAGGAATTGGAATAACGGACTGCATTTGTGGTTTGACGAAGCGAAAGCCGAGTTGCGATGGATCGCATAGAGCCATCGAAAATTTCAAGCGATGACGCAAAGAAGTCGCAGAGACGGCGTTTTTTAAGACCATATTAACCCTCAATTTTGGCCCATGAATTTTGGAGAACAATTAAAGGAAATCCGCACTACGAAAGGATTTACGCAAATCGAATTATCGGAAAAGAGTGGCGTCGCTTTACGCACCGTGCAACGCATGGAACGCAATGAGGGGAAACCTAGCTTGTATTCGATGAATGCGATTAGCGAAGTACTTGGTGTGAACTTGACCTTGTTGTATGCTCCGGATGATGAAACTGAAAAACGAAATATCATGGAAAGTACAGACCAACAATTGTGGCAAATCGCGAAAAGCCGCGCTAAATTTAAACGGAGTTTAGGTTCTTATTCACTCGTGATTCCATTTCTCTGGGTCATCTGGTATTTAACTATGCCCAGTAATTATAAATGGAATCACATTCCTTGGCCTATTTGGCCTATGTTTGGTTGGGGATTAGGTTTGGCGATTCAATACCTGAAGGCCTATGTCATTGTCGCCGATTCATTAGAACAGCAGGAATACGACAAGTTGAAGGCAAAACTTAATACAAATAAGGAATAAGCGCCTTAACCTTCTTTTGATATGCTTGGTATTCATCGCCAAAAACCGCTACCAGTTTTCGTTCCTCTAAACGGAAACCTATCAAGATATAGCTATACGAAATCAACAGGACAAGCAACATTTTTTGGGTTGGTACCAGCAAAAATAAGCCTAGGATTAAGAGAATAGTGGCCAAATAAAGCGGGTGCCTTACGTATTTATACATCCCAGAAAACACTAATTCGGGCTTTTTTTCCTTTTTTAGTCCTAAGAATTCTGCTCCATCAAAAGCTTTGAATGCTAGATATAATAGAACTAGCCCTGTGGGAATTAAAATGTATCCAATTGGGCTTAGCCAAATAAGCGATAGTAAATAAGGATCTGGAAGAAAAACGCTTAGGTATAAAAGGGGGATTAAACCCGCAACGGCAATAAAATTATACAAAATTCTGTAATTTGAGAATAGGGCAGGAACTCGTTTCTCAACGTATATTTTTACCTGATTAGCGGCCAGGAAACTATGGATAAAAAAATACACTATCCAGGCTAAACCTAATAGGACGATCTCCATTTTGATTTTTGATTAGGAACAAATCTACCTCAATTAATTTAGTGTGTCAACATCATTCATTTCGGTCAGGATATGAATAGCTAATTATTTTTCTAACTTATGTTTCTAAACCTATGAAATATGAAAAAAATAGCGATTCTCTTGCTGGGATTCAGCCTGTCACTTTCTGCGCAGATACCTGCCGGCAAGAAAGTAATTTCTTCGTTGTATGTGTATGATGTAGCCTCTGGTAAATCGGAATTAATCCTCACAGAAAAGCGCCATTTCGAAGCACCTAACTGGTCTAGAGACGGTAAATTTCTGCTGATTAATGCCTATGGTAAACTCGAAAAAATCTCTCCCAAAGGAGAAAAGCTAGGCGAGTTAAATACCGGTTCTGTCATGAAATCGAACAACGATCACGGCTATTCTTTTGATGGAAAAACCTTATTTATTTCCAGCGGGAAGCCTGAAATTAAAGGAGGTTCGTCCTTTATTTACAAAGTAGGCGCAGAAGGCGGAGAGCCAGTTCAGCTTACCCCATTAACCCCTTCTTATTGGCACGGCGTTTCGCCAGACATGAAAACGATGGTGTATTGCGCCTCCAGAAACGGCAACTTTGATATCTATGCCATGTCCACAAATGGAGGCGAGGAAATGCGGTTGACTACCAATGAAAGTTTAGATGATGGTCCAGAATATTCGCCGGATGGGAAATATATTTACATTAATTCGTACCGATCTGGGATGATGCAGATTTGGCGAATGAAAGCAGATGGATCAGAGCCAGAGCAGATGACTTTTGATGCGTATTCGAATTGGTTTGCGCACATTGCGCCTAACAATAAAGTGGCGACGATTATTACGTATGTAGAGGACCAAAAGCAGGGCCACCCCTTTGGACATCAAGTAAAACTTCGGCTGTTAGATTTGAAAACGAAAAAGGTGAAAGATTTAACGGAGGCCTTTTATGGAGGACAGGGAACCATCAATGTGCCTTCATGGAGTCCAGATGGCAAGAAATTCGCCTATGTGCGGTATGCTTTGGAAGATTTGTAAAAAGGCAGTAAATTCACAAAAAACCTATTGGATATGAACAAAGATAGTCAAGCTTCCAGACGGAAGTTTTTACAACAAATTGGGGCAACTAGCCTCGTAGCAGCCTCCTCATCCTTCGCCTCTTTAGGCGCTCAACAAAAAGCAGAGGAACGCATTTTAACCTATGAAAAACGCATCTCGGTGGGCGAAAAAATTCGCTTAGGAGTGATTGGTTTTGGGGTACAGGGTCACTTTGACTTGGCTTCAGCACTGAAAGTTCCAGGCGTTGAATTAGCCGGAATCTGTGATTTATACACAGGACGCATCGAAAACGCGAAGGAATTATACGGGAAGGATTTATACACGACGCGTAATTACAAGGAATTATTAGACCGTTCGGACATCGACGCGGTGATCATCGCGACGCACGATGTGTGGCATTCGCGAATAACGATCGACGCTTTGGCAAAAGGCAAACACGTCTACATCGAAAAACCGATGGTCTACAAAATAGACGAAGGCCCTAAGGTGATCGCAGCCCAAAAGAAATATGGCAAAGTCCTACAAGTAGGTTCTCAGCGCGTGAGTAGCATCGGCTTAGCGAAAGCGAAAGAAATGTTAGCGGCGGGAGAGATCGGAAAGCTAAATATGGTGAACGCGGTTTATGATCGCCAAAGCTCCATCGGCGCTTGGCAGTATACCATCCCTAAAGATGCAGATGCGTCTACTTGCGATTGGAATCGCTTCATCGAGGCAACCGCGAAAATGGAATTTGATGCGAAGAAATTCTTCTGGTGGCGTGCCTTTAAAGAGGTGGGAACTGGTGTAGCGGGTGATTTATTCATCCACTTGTTGTCAGGAACGCACTTTATGACAAATTCGAAGGGTCCAGAAACGATCTTCTCGACAGGTCAATTCAGTCATTGGAATGATGGTCGTAACTTGCCAGATGTGATGTCAGGTGTGATGCAATACGGCAATACGGCGGAGCATCCAGCTTTCCAATTAACACTCCAAGTGAACTTTGTCAGCGGAACAGGCGGACAAGAAGTAATTCGTTTAATCGGTTCAGAAGGGGTGATGGATGTGAAAGGAAATACGATTTCTGTGAAGCACAGCATTATGCCAGAAGCTCCAGGCTTTGGCGGTTATGATTCAGTATTTACGCTACCTAAGAGTATGCAAGAAGAAATGACCCGCGATTACAATGCAAAATGGACTGACGCACAACGCAAGCGCCCTACGAAAGAGGATGTTATTTTCAGAGCGCCTGCAGGATATGACGAGCATGTGGATCACTTTACACACTTCTTCGATGCGATTCGCAACGGAACTTCCGTGGTGGAAGACGCGGCTTTTGGATTTAGAGCAGCGGCGCCAGCTTTGGCTTGTAACGAAAGTTATTTCCAAAAGAAAATCATTCAATGGGATCCAGTGAATATGAAATTAAAGTAAGATGAAGAAAATAGTTGTTTGGGCGTTTTTAGTTGCGCTAAGTTATAGCCTAGTGGGTCAAAAACCTTCTGAAAGGCGCCCAAACATCATTTTCATCATGTCAGATGATCATGCCTACCAGGCCATTTCGGCCTATGATCAGCGACTTCTTTCGACCCCTAATATCGATCGCATTGCGAAAAGCGGGATACTGTTTACTAATGCTTCGGTGACTAATTCCATCTGTGCACCTAGTCGAGCAACCATCTTAACGGGAAAACATTCCCACCTAAATGGGAAGGTGGATAACCATTTTAAGTTCGATACCACGAACACTACTTTCCCTCAAATTTTACAAGCGAATGGCTACCAGACGGCGATGTTTGGTAAACTGCATTTTGGCAATAGTCCTAAGGGCTTCGATCAATTCAAAATTCTTCCTGACCAAGGCAATTATTACAATCCTGATTTTATCACGAAGACGGAGGGGAATATTAAGGTCACGGGTTATGTGACCGACATCATTACGGACATGACGTTGGATTGGCTAAAAAAAGAACGTACTCCGGACAAGCCATTTATGCTGATGTATTTGCACAAGGCGCCGCATCGTTCCTGGCTAATGGCTGAAAGGCATTTGGACGAAATGACACAGAAAACGTATCTAGAACCAAAGACACTTTTCGATGATTATTCCGGTCGTACCTCCCCAGCCAAAGAGGCCGAAATGAACATCTTGACCAGCATGGGTTGGGCTGGAGATAATAAGATTTACCCCGCCACGATGGACTCGTTAAAGATCCCAGAAATTGGTATTGATAAACGTCGTTTTGTGGCCGAAATGGGTCGACTAAACCCAAGCCAAAAAGCAAATTTTAACCGGGTGTATGATCGCATCAATGCGGAATTCATTAAGGCCTATCCGAGCATGACGGAGCAAGATAAAATGCGTTGGAAATTTCAGCGCTACATGCAGGACTACTTAGGAACCTTGCGAGCTGTCGACGAAAATGTGGGGCGTTTATTGGATTATTTGGAAGCAAATAATTTAATGGAAAATACGATGATTGTTTACACCTCTGACCAGGGTTTTTACCTAGGCGAACATGGCTGGTTTGATAAGCGCTTTGTCTATGATGAATCGTTCAAAACACCTTTAATGGTCTCCTGGCCGGGTCACATTAAGTCAGGCCAAAAATCAGATGCCTTAGTCCAAAACCTCGACTTCGCACAAACCTTCTTAGATGCTGCAGGTATTGCCGCTCCTAAAGACATGCAAGGGCAAAGCCTAATTCCTTTATTGACTGGCAAATCCTGGAAGCGTGATGCCGTGTATTACCATTATTATGAATATCCAGCCGAGCACATGGTGAATCGTCACTATGCGATTGTGACGAAAAAATACAAGTTGATTCATTATTATTTCCAAGCTGGGGAATGGGAATTGATAGATCGCGAGAAAGATCCTTTGGAACTGAAGAATGTTTATAATGATCCTGCCTATGCATCCATTCGCAAAACCTTGCACAAGCAATTAGATGACTTACGCTTGAAATACAAAGATAATACCGCTACTAGCGACGGCTATATTGATCGTTTTTTGAACGATGTGGCTGAGGGAAAAGTGTATGGCGTTCCGAAAGAAAAGGCCATCGAATTGAAGAAAAAAAGAAAATAAAAAAAGCCGACTCAATGAGCCGGCCTTTCTTCAAACTTTAAAACAATCTATTTAAAAGTTACATCAAAGCGGTCAAGGTTCATCACCTTTGTCCAAGCTGCTACGAAATCCTTCACAAATTTGTTTTGTGCATCTTTCGTTGCATATACTTCCGCTAAAGCACGAAGCTCTGAGTTCGAACCAAAGATCAAGTCAGCACGTGTCGCCGTAGCTACCGCAGCACCTGTCTTTGCATCTGTTCCTGCAAACTCTTCTTTCGTTGCGTTCGCTGGCTTCCAAGTCGTACCCATCTCTAATAAGTTCACAAAGAAGTCATTTGTCAATGCATCTTTCTTCGTAGTGAAAATACCGTGCTTCGAACCATTGTAGTTCGTATTCAAGGCGCGCATACCACCCGTTAATACCGTCATTTCTGGCGCTGTCAAGGTTAATAATTGCGCTTTATCTACGAACAATTCTTCTGTCGATAACGTGTATTGTGTTTTCAAGTAGTTGCGGAAACCATCAGCCATCGGCTCTAATAAGCCTACTGAAGCTACGTCTGTTTGCTCTTGTGTTGCATCCATACGACCTGGGATAAAGGATACAGTAGTTTTAACACCAGCATTTGCTGCTGCTTTTTCTACCGCAGCAGAACCACCTAGGACG
>CAJCBY010000035.1 GCA_903960725.1 uncultured Cytophagaceae bacterium
CAGACATCACGATATACTTCAATAAATCTTTCGGTTTGTAGCTAAAATCAACCTGAAACTTATAAGCTAAATGATCTAATAAGGGCTGGTTTACAGGCGAAAGACCTTGACTGCCTAAGTCTTCTAATGTTTCAACAATTCCGATGCCAAACAGCTGTTCCCAGAATCGATTCACCGCCACGCGGGCGGTCAACGGATTGCTTTTGCCACCAATCCAATTTGCTAAATCTAAGCGATTATTAACGGGGCCATTTTTGAATAAAGCAGGAATTCCGGGTTGTACAGGATCGGCTGGATTTAACCAAGAACCACGGGCAAATACGCGGGTTGTTCTAGCAAAGTCCGCCGGATTTTCCAGCATGACGGGGGTAGTTAATTCCGGTTCGGCAGCAATGGCTTTTAGGGCTAAATTTTCAAATTCGGTCGCTTTAAGTGCCGCAGGAACTTCAGGCAATAAGGCCCAAAATCCAATCGTAGCGGTCGTTTGGTCGGGCTTTGTTTTGGCATTCGTAAATTCCCAAACTAGGTCTTGCTTTCCGGGCAAAGAAGGGATGTTCACGAAGGTGTAGGCCCAGCCTTTTACAAACAGGCCTTTCGGTTTAGCATATTTTTCCTGCAGGGTCGTATCTAGTTTTATACGCGCGATAATCGGCCCTGTTTTTGTCCCTTGGTGGATGGTTAAATAGGTAGGTGCAGGCCCCGAGTTTCGGCAAGCAATTAAGAGCTTGGTTTTTCCCATCATGGGAACAGCTTTAAAGCGCGCGGAACCCTTGTTTCGAACGGCTAGGTATTTGTTATCCGCTAAGGCGCTATTATCAAACTGATCTGCCCAATGCGGATGGATTTTAGGTTCGACAAAACGGATCATATTTCCCCAAGCTTTTTGGGAGGCGATAGGTTGATTTACCAAAAAGGATTTGAGCTGCGCAATCGTTTTTTCGTCCTCCGGTTTGTAATGTTTGTAGGTAGGAGAATCATCTGGAATATCTTCGTCGCGAGAGTTATTAAAGAAGGCCATGTAGCGGTAATATTCCTCGTGACGAATCGGATCATAGGGATGGGAATGGCATTGAACACAGCCAAAACTTGTCCCTTGTAGCACCTCCCAAGTCGTATTTACGCGATCTAGGATGGCAGCTGTTCTAAACTCTTCATCCTCGGTTCCCCCTTCATCGTTATTCGTAGTATTGCGGTGGAAGGCCGTCGCGATGTAGTCGTTTTCTTGTGGATTATCCAGTAAGTCCCCGGCGAGTTGTTCCTTGATAAACTGATCGTAAGGCTTGTTTTGATTGAAAGAACCGATGATGTAATCGCGGTATTTCCAAATGCTTCGCGCCTCATCTTTCTCATATCCCTTCGTGTCCGCATAGCGCGCTAAGTCCATCCACATGGAGGCCCATTTTTCTCCAAAATGAGGCGATTTCAACAATTTGTCTACCTGCTTTTCATAGGCTTCCTCCGAGTTGTCTTTTTCAAATTCGGCATAATCGGACGGCGTAGGCGGAAGCCCTGTTAAGTCCAAATAAAGTCTGCGCAATAGGTCTGGTTTCGCCGCCGATTCAGTAGGGGATAAGCCCTGATTTTTTTGTTCAGCTTGGACAAAATAATCCAACTCATTCTTTGCCCATCCACTCGAAATTCCTACCCAACTCAGTGCCTTTTCCCACCAACTTCCCACCGGAATGCTAGGAGCTTCGACAGGTTGATAAGCCCAATGTTCTCCCCAGGTGGCACCCTCCTTTACCCAGGTAGTTAACAGCTCGATTTCTTCTTTGGAAAGTGCCGGTCTTTGGTACGGCATCTTCTCCTCTGGATCTTGACTGTGTAGTCGCTGAATAAAACTCGATTCTTCCGGATGTCCGGGGATAATAGCCGGCTTCCCCGATTTCGTTTTCGCTAGGGCCTCCTCTTGAAAGAGCAAACTAAAGCCACCCTGTTTCTTCACCCCTCCATGGCAGGAGATGCAATTCTTATTTAGGATGGGTTTTATCTGGGTGCTATAATCTACTTTTTGTGGATTGCGTCCGAAATAATAAGCCGCAATTCCTGCGATGCAAAGGCCTAGAAAAAGGATTATTCTGTTCATCGCCTAGGCCAAAATCGGTTTAATCACTTTCCCGAATACATCGGTCAAGCGGAAATTTCGCCCTTGGAAAGGGAACGTAAATTCTTCGTGGTTAATACCTAAACAGTGCAAAATAGTTGCCTGAAGGTCATATACAGATGTTTTCCCACTGACTGTAGAATACCCTAATTCATCTGTTTCGCCTAGCGACATACCCGGCTTAATTCCTCCGCCTGCTAGCCACATGGTGAATGCCTCCGTATGGTGGTCACGACCAAAATACCCTTGCGCTTTGCCTTCTCTATTTTCTTGCATAGGCGTCCGGCCAAACTCCCCACCCCAAACCACTAAGGTTTCTTCTAGCAAACCTCATTGCTCTAAATCAATCAGCAGGGCAGAAATCGCCTGGTCGGTTTCCATGCATTTTGTATATAAACCAAAATCCACTGATTCATTTTTCCCTGTTCCGTGCATGTCCCAGCCCCAGTCAAATAACTGCACAAATCGAACGCCTTTTTCCACCATTTTTCTAGCCAGCAA
>CAJCBY010000036.1 GCA_903960725.1 uncultured Cytophagaceae bacterium
CCAGAGCCACTAATAAGGAGTAAAGAAAAATGGAAAGGAAATTAGTTCGCGGTGTCGACGAATTTGATGTAGCCATAATTAAAATTATATCTGCGAATTTAGCCTTTAATCACCATCTCAACGTGACATTTATCACTCTGGCCCTATAATATTTCATTTTTCCACTAAAATCTCTCCATCGCAGAATTGACAATTGCATCGAATTCCGCTTGTGTAATGTAGATAGGGGTGTACGTACCATTCCAGTTTTTAATATTCTTATGAAAAGAACGCAGGTGATTTCTACTGCCCTTATTTAAGAAATTATACACTAGACGGACATCCTGATTATTGGTTACAGCTAAGGAGCTATTCAAATCACTTATATCTAAATCTTCAATAGTAGCACCTACTTGATAAGCAGCTAATAAACTTACGCGACCTTGACTAACTAATTGTGTGTAAAGTGCTTGCAAAGTAGGATTAACATATACACCACGAGCGTTTGTTTCCATAGGATCAGTTAAATTATATTTTTTAATAATCGTTAACATGGCCTCCATGTGGCTCAATTCACTATTGGGAATGTTTTGAAACACATTTACTCCATAGATATCAAACATGGTTTGGTAAACATCATAAGCTAATTTTTCTTCTTCTCGGATAAACAGAATACGTGCCTTTTCGGCATCTTCCAAAGCTTCAGTCGGTAAATTAATGACTGTCTGATTAATATTTGCCAAACTTGTTGTCATATTCACTTGACCGTTAATGGGATCATTGTTTTTTGAACAACTCGCTAATCCAATTACGAATGCAAAGGCAAAGAACTTCGTGGTTAATTTTTTCATGTTATTATTTTTTTGTTTTGCCAAAGGTCATCCTATTGAATCCAGCAAAACGTGATAAATCGCACGAAAAACCATAACTGATAATAATCACTTTTACGAATAGGTTTGGGCAAAATTTGATAGAATAAATAAACCCTATAGTATCGGAATGAAAACTAATTGTGGAAATACGCAAAAAAAAAGGCCGCTAAAATTAGCGGCCTTTCAATAAGTCATTTTAGTATTTTAAATAGGCCCACCCGGCCTCTTGTTTGAGTACTACCTCAGCAACCCCAGATGGTACCGTCCCAACTTGAGTTAAAATGGTGGAGCGATCAATTTTACGTTCGCGAATAGTATTTTCACAGGCTTTAAATAAAACGCCAGTTGCCGCTAATTCAGCAATTTTAGCCTTTTGAGTGGTTTTCCCATCCACTAAAATGCTGATCCCTGCACCATGAGCCACAAGCTCAATTTGCGTATTAGGTCCTAAAGCAGTTTGTAGGTTTGATATGTTCTTCAACGCGCCGTGCCAAACCAAGGTATCCGACGTATTCAATTGCACGACAACTTTGTGTGTCTGAGCATTTACTGCGATGGAAACGCAGAATAAAATCAAGGTACTTAAGATTATCTTTTTCATAGTTTTCATTTATTTTCTACAATAATAGCCGTTTTTTTCCAAAAGCCTTGAGACAAATGTCACGCTCATCCCATATTCAGTGAACTACCTTTGCCTATATAAACACAGAAATTATGTTAGAATTACTAAGAAATTTATTCGGTTTTGGGCCAAAAGTAGACTACAAAGCCCTTTTAGCAAATGTCGCAACACTCGTAGATGTTCGCACCCCAGCTGAATTTAAAGATGGACACATCCAAGGTGCCATCAACTTACCACTACAAACTTTAGGATCCAATTTGAACAAATTGAAGAAAGATCAGGTTATTATTACTTGTTGCCGCTCAGGAAGCCGCAGTGGGATGGCTCGTCGCCAACTTCAAGCTGCAGGTTACACGCAGGTGTACAATGGTGGAGCGTGGAGCAGCTTGAGATAAGAGATTATAGAGTAGAGAGAGGAGATATGGTGAATGGTAA
>CAJCBY010000037.1 GCA_903960725.1 uncultured Cytophagaceae bacterium
CCGAAGTTTAGAGAAAAAAGAGTTTAATATCTTCAACTACCGCAACTTCTATAACGGCGGTGGCGTCGCGATAGGGGATGTGAATAATGATGGTTTATCAGATCTTTTTGTCACGTCTAATTTCGAAGACAATAAGTTGTATTTGAACAAGGGGGAGATGAAGTTTGAGGATATTACGGTGAAGGCAGGGATTGTGGGGAAGAAGTTTTGGTCTACAGGTGTCACGTTCGCAGATGTGAATGGAGATGGCTTGATGGACATCTATGTGTGTAATTCAGGTTCACGTGATCAACGTGGTAATCAATTATACATCAATCAAGGAATTAAGGGTGGCGTGCCTACTTTTAAGGATCAGGCTAAAGAGGCGGGTTTAGAAGACGGCGGTTTTTCAACGCATGCAGCCTTCTTCGATTACGATCGGGATGGCGATTTAGATATGTATTTGTTGAATAATAGTTTTACCCCGATTGACAAGTTAGGGTATACGAATTTACGCGAGGAGCGAGATAAGTTAGGGGGTGATAAGTTATTTAGAAATGATAGCAAGGATGGAAAGGAACTTCATTTTACGGATGTGTCTGAGACCGCGGGTATTTATGGAAGTTTGATTGGTTTTGGTTTAGGAATTACGATAGGCGATGTCAACAATGACAATTGGCCCGATATTTATATTTCGAATGACTTTTACGAGCGCGATTATTTGTACATCAATCAGAAGAACGGCACGTTTAAGGAAGATTTAGAGAATGAGATGCCCCATATTTCGTTGAGCTCGATGGGCGCGGATATGGCGGATTTAAACGATGATGGCTATATGGATATCTTCGTGACGGATATGTTGCCGGGGGATGACCGCCGGTTAAAGACGACCTCGGTTTTTGAGGGATATAACTTAGTGGAGTTGAAGAAGAAGCGCGGTTTTTGGCATCAATATATGCGCAATAACTTGCAACTGAATAATGGAGATGGAACCTTCTCAGAAGTGGGTCAACTAGCCGGTGTGCATGCGACGGATTGGAGCTGGGGTGCCTTGATCTTCGATATGGATAATGATGGGAAGAAGGATATTTTCGTGGCGAATGGTATTGCCAAAGATCTAACGGATCAAGATTTCGTCGATTTTTTAGGGGATCGCAACACGATGCAGCAGATGCTGGACGGTAAGAAGTTTGATTACAAAGAGTTTACAGATAAAATCTCCTCTGTACCTATCCCGAATTATGCTTACAAAAACGAAGGTGATCTAAAGTTCTCGAACCAAGTGAAAGCCTGGGGTTTAGAAGGTCCAGGATTCTCGAATGGTTCAGCTTACGGCGATTTAGATAACGATGGGGATTTAGATTTAGTTGTGAACAACGTGAACTCCCCTTTGTCTGTGTACAAGAATAAGACGAATGAGAAGTTGAAGAATCATTATTTGACCGTACACTTGAAGGGAACGGATCGCAACCTAAACGGTATCGGTGCACGCGTGAGCGTTTACCAGAAAGGCGGATTCAAAGTATTGCAACAAATGCCGAATCGTGGTTTTCAATCGTCGAGTGACCACCAGATGGTATTTGGTTTAGGAGAGAATGGAGCGATTGATTCGGTGCAAGTATTATGGCCGAACGATAAGATCGAAACGATCAAATCGGTGAAAGCAGATCAGGTGATTACGTTGAAGCAGGAAAATGCGAAAGAAATCTTCCACTTCTTTGAGGCGAAACAAACACCGATTTTCGCAGATGTGACGTCTGGATTATTAGATTATTTACACGTGGAAAGCATGTTCAACGACTACGACCGCGATGTGTTATTAAAGCAGAAATATTCCACACAGGGGCCAGCTTTAGCGGTGGGTGATGTGAATGGAGATGGTTTAGAAGACATTTATTTAGGTGGTGCAGCTGGGCAGATCAAGAAATTGTTTATCCAAAAACCGGGTGGACAATTTGTCGATTCTCCACAAGCGGACTTCAGCTTAGATCAAACAACGGAGAATACCGATGCGATTTTCTTCGACGCGGATAAAGATGGTGATTTAGATTTATTCGTAGTGACGGGAAGTAATGAGTTCGCGGAGAATGCACCGGAATTACACGACTTATTGTATTTAAATGACGGGAAAGGAAATCTGAAGCGCGATGTTCGATTCCCGATGATTTATGAAAATGGATCTAGCGTTTCGGCGGCGGATTACGATAAAGATGGCGACGTTGATTTATTCGTAGGTACACGAATGATTAACGCGAAGTATGGCCAAAGCGCCCAAAGCAATCTTTTCATCAATGATGGTACGGGCGGATTCAAGAACCAGTCGAAACGTTATATGACCCAAGTGACGGATTTAGGTATGGTGACTGATTCAGAGTGGTCTGATGTGAATGGCGATGGTTATGTGGATTTAGTGGTGACGCAAGATTGGGGTCCGGTGGTTGTGTTTATCAATGAGAGAGGACGAAAATTAACTAAGCAAGAGCCAGTAGCGGGGTCGGAAGGACTTTGGTCTTGTATTAAGCCGGCAGATATCGATGGCGATGGAGATATGGACTTTGTGTTAGGAAACTTTGGCCTCAATTCAAAGATTCAAGCATCAGTAGAGAAACCTGCTTACCTACACGTAGGTGATTTTGATAAGAACGGTGCTGTAGAGCAGATCATTTCTTGTGTGACTGAGGATGGAAATACCTATCCAATGGTATTGAAAGGAGAGATGCAACGCGCGCTTCCAATGATCAAGAAGAAGTTTATAAAATACAAGGATTACGCAAACCAAACGTTCGATGATTTGTTTACTCCAGAGCAGCGGGAAGGAAGCGTAGTGCGCCAAATAACAACGACTCAATCCTCTTTCTTAATCAATGATGGAAAAGGAAACTTCAGCTTGCAAGCGCTTCCTTACCAGGCCCAATTCTCTCCTATCAAGGGAATTCAAGCTGGGGACTTCAATAAGGACGGCAAATTAGATATTTTATTAGCGGGTAATTTCTTCGACTCACTTCCGGAGTGGGGGCGTTTCGATGCGAATTATGGCCTGCTGTTAGAAGGACAAGGCAAAGGGAAGTTCGCCGTGAAATTATCGAAGCAAACCGGATTTAAAACCCTCGGTCAAGTACGTAATATGGCACTCGTTAAAGGAGGAAAGTCGACCTACGTAGTTTTGGCCAAAAATGATGACAAAGCCCAAGTATTTAAATTTTAAAACAATGCGATTCAATTATTTTTCTATTCTCTTCTTTTCTATTGTTCTGTTTTCCTGTAATTCAGGTGACGATGTAGTGCTTTTTGAAAAACTAGATGCAGAAAAAACGCACATCGATTTTTCGAATAATATCACAGAAACCAAGGATTTTAATATCCTAGACTACTTGTATTTCTACAATGGTGGCGGAGTTTCATCTGGTGATATTAACAATGATGGCTTAGTGGATTTGTTCTTTGTCTCTAACCAAGGCAAGAGCAAATTGTACCTGAATAAGGGTGATATGCAATTTGAGGATATCTCCGTTAAGGCAGGTATCGAAGGGTTTTCCGACTGGAAAACAGGGGTAACCATGGCGGATGTGAATGCGGATGGATTCTTAGACATCTACGTGTGCGCGGTAGGAAATTACAAAGGTTTAGAAGGTTCAAACGAATTATACATCAACAACGGTGACAATACCTTCACAGAAAAATCAAATGAATACGGTTTAGATTTCACTGGATTCTCCACGCAAGCCGCCTTTTTTGATTACGACAAAGACGGGGATTTAGACTGCTACTTATTAAACCATGCCGTGCACAACACGCGTTCCTACGATCGCGTCAATACACGGATGTTAAAAGACAATGAGGCGGGCGATTACTTATACCGAAACGATGGAGGCAAATTTGTGGATGTGTCCAAAGAATCAGGTATCTACCAGGCTGCGATGGGCTACGGTCTAGGTATCTCAGTGGCAGATATTAACAACGATGGCTGGTTA
>CAJCBY010000038.1 GCA_903960725.1 uncultured Cytophagaceae bacterium
TACCCAAGCTATCTTTTAAGATAGCCGCCACATATAGAAATTGCTGATTATAAAGCAGCTTAACTGTTGAATTGAATGAGGCTTTTTGGCCTTGATTGGGCTCAACTTGAAAATCTAAATTTACCGATGGTGCATTCGTCCATTCCAATTCATCCAGATGACCATCTGCCTTCAACGCACTTGTAATCCTCAACGGTTTAAATTCCTTTTGAGGTTCTAAAGGCTTAAATACCTCTTGAGAAAAACCGCAAAAGGAGATGAAGAGCAAGAGAGTAAAACGCATTTATTGTTTAATGAAGGATAAACGACACAAACGGATAAAAATAGGTAAGCCGACTAAGGCCATAGGTGCGAATTGCAAACCAGACCAAATCATTCCGACTAAACAAAATACTGAAACCATGTGAATGTAAAACTTCCACTTTAGTGGATTTCTAGCAAACCAGATCACTAAGGGAAAGTTTAATGGGAACAACATCAGCGAAGCGGGATTCCAAGCCATAACCTCATGATTTGTGGCCGTACCTAAAAAGAAGATAAACCAAGCCAATAGCCCAATAACAGAGAAAAGAGCCAAATCTGCTAAATAAGGAAATTTGCCTTTGTACGAAAAGAATCCTACAAGCAGTGACAAAAGACCTAAAATCACATAAGGTCCAGTAAAATCGAAACCACTTTCCTGCGTACTTTCCGCATCAAACAAACTCACTGGACTAGCCGAAAGTCCTTTCGCCAAATTAGTAGCAGATGCTAAATTGTCTGGCAAATAACAAGATTGAGAGGCTGTTGCCTTCACGTTTGAAGGGACGCCTAAGGCTAAATTCATTCCTAAAGTCACCCACGAATTAGGCTTCAAGTATTTATTCATCCAATCGCGGTAGGATTTGCCTTCTAAGTTAGGAGCCTGCTTCCATGCATATTTTCCCGGAGCATTACGCTCAATCATATCGCGAATACGCGTGGAGCAATTATCGTAAAAGAATTTGTACGCATACTCTCTGTTTTCCGGCAATAAGTTGTTTTCTAAGGCCTGAAAAATAGCATTTTTTTGAAGTGAATCGAGTTGGAGTTTTTGCGCGATCATACCACGTTTCTCGTATTGCGCATTGTAATTAAACTCATCCTGCATCGAATGAACAGAAATAGTATACGGCAGGGTACCCATCAAAAATTTCAAATAGAAGTTCTCCGTTTTAAAATTGAAAGTCCCATAACTATAAGCACGATCAATTCCATTCATGGGATCATTTACCCAAAGAATCGTATGACCAAAAGCCGAATGCAATTCCTTTCCAGGAGCCACCGTCACTAAAACCACCTCTGCCTTAGAGCTCAATTGAGCCTTAGCAGCTAAAGAAATCAATAAAAATAAAAGAATCTTTTTCATCTATTTTCCAGCAATAACGATCACAATTTCACCTCGCACTTTATCCGGATGCGCTACAAAATAAGCTAAAACTTCCGTAGCTGTCCCTCGAACCATCTGCTCGTGCATTTTACTCAATTCTCTACCGACCATTACAGAGCGATCGGGTGAGATAAATTCAATGATTTGTTCCAATGCTTTTACCAAACGATGTGGAGATTCATATAAAACGATGGTCCGTTCTTCTTCGGCTAAAGCTTTCCAACGGGTTTGACGGCCTTTTTTATGAGGCAAAAAGCCTTCATAGACGAAACGATCCGTGGGGAATCCAGAGTTAACTAAAGCGGGAACAAAGGCTGTTGCACCTGGTAATGATTCCACCTCGATGCCACTTTCAACACAAGCCTTTACTAAAAGATAGCCTGGATCCGAAATTCCTGGCGTTCCTGCATCTGAAATAAGGGCTAATGATTTACCTTCCTTGAGCATCTTTATCACCCCCGGAACACCGGTGTGTTCGTTGTGGGCGTGATGGGAATACAAAGGTTTGGAGATGTTGAAATGCTTTAATAACTGACCAGAATTGCGCGTATCCTCCGCCAAAATCCCATCTACCTCCCCCAGCACCCGAATGGCACGAAGCGTAATATCTTCTAAATTCCCAATGGGAGTA
>CAJCBY010000039.1 GCA_903960725.1 uncultured Cytophagaceae bacterium
TAGCTAATATCAATGTTGAAAACTACGTTTCACAGGGTGCTGAGCAAAGAGTCTATTTAAAAGATGGATCCTCGGTTTTAAAATTAAATGATGCTATCTATTATGCATCTTGGATTGACTACTTGCACAATCTTCTACTCAATAATTTATTCTTCCCTGATACAGCTTATCAATTACTAGGTTTCTTCAAAGAACTGGATGTAATTTATGCCGTCGTAGAGCAACCATTTATTAAGGCAACCGAAAAAACTGATTTAAGTATTGTTAAATTATTTTTGGAAAATAACGGTTTCCGAAATACAAAAAACCATGATTACTATAATGCAGATCTTGGTTTAATTTTAGAAGACCTTCATGACGAAAATGTCCTTACCCAAAACGGTATGCTATATTTTATAGATACGGTTTTTTATATTGTGCCAGAGAAAAAATAATTCCTCCTATGAACCCTAACTTCCCCGCTTTCAAGCGCATCATTACGAATCCGGTATTATTCAAGTTTTTTGTATTCCAAAAACTGTCATCTGCCTTTTGGGCCGGGCTATCCATCGAGCATTTTGATGAAAAATCCTGCGGCGTTCGGGTGAAACTTTCCTGGTTTAATCAGAATCCATTTCGGTCAATGTACTTCGCAGTGGAGGCGATGGCGGCGGAGATGAGTTGCGGGATGCTGGCTTTTGGACAGGTGTATAAGCGTCAGCCGGCGGTTAGTATGTTAGTAGAAAAGCTCGAGGCGAAATTCGTTAAGAAGGCGACTGGGGTGATTATTTTTACTTGCGATGATGGCGAGGCTCTTCAGCAAACAGTGGACGATGCCCTGGTTAAAAAAGAAGGAACCAAACTGCAAGTGACCTCCATCGGAAGAAATCAAGCAGGTGAAATCGTCGCAGAATTTATCTTTACTTGGACCTTTAAAGCGAAGAATTTATAGGTTGTATTTCAATCCAACCGTCCCGATCACTTGGCCGTCTGTTATAGTATAATTGCCAAAGGCTTTGGCCTGAAAATGCGCATTAATATCATACGAAATCGTCTCTGCCACACCGGTCAAATCCCCCACCGTTAAGTAATATCCCTGCGTTAAAAAACTCCACTTCTTGTGGCGGTAATTCGTATTTCCAGACACAAGAGTCACTTTAAAGTCCGTATTTCGGGCATTACCATTCAAGATAAATGACCCTAGAGTCAACTTTTCATTGATTGGATACAACATGGTTAATTCACGCCCAAAGAAACTCGTCACCTTGTACTGCTCCGTCATTTGAAAGGCAGGAATATGTATGCCGACAATCGCTTTAAATTTTTTATCAATAAACCGATAACGCGTAAACAAAGCCACCGTAGTAGGCGTCATACTCTGCATGCGCATCATGTACATCAATGCACCCGTCAGCTTACGTTTCGGGTTTGTGCTGGCATTAATGATTAAATTAGGCTCTTTCGAAGTGAATGCAGGTATGAATGAGAAGCCTCCTGTACTCATTTCGATACTTCCAGTTTGAGCTTGTAAGCTTCCAGCTGTAAGAATAATAAGGCATAAGGCCAGCAATTGTTTCATTTTGATACATTAATTTGTAAATCGGTGCAAAGGTACGATTTTTCTTTCTGAAAACATCCTATGCATTTTTTCAGTTAGTATTTCATGGCCAAAAACCCTATCAATATCGTCTGGTTCAAACGTGATCTCCGCTTTACGGACCACGAGCCTTTGTACCGGGCTTTGGCTTCGGATATACCGGTCTTATTGGTCTATTTCTTCGAGCCATCCCTGATTGCTTTCCCAGACAGCGATGTGCGTCACTGGCGGTTTATACACGAATCTTTAGTAGAGATGCAGGGGCGATTAGAGGACCGAAACGGGACCCTTTATCTATTTCATTCCGAGGTATTACCAGTGTTTCAGGCGCTATCGGAGCAATACGAAATTCGTCGGATTTTCTCTCACCAGGAGATTGGGAATGGGCTCAGTTTTGATCGAGACAAAGCGGTGGCGGCCTTTTGTCGTAGCGCTGGCATCTCCTGGGACGAAACGCCCACTGGCGGCGTAATTCGACGCTTGAAATCGCGCAAAACTTGGCAAAAACGTTGGGAAGAAACGATGCGGCACGAACCTTATTTAGTTCGCGAAAATAACTGGAATTTGCTACGTTTACCCTCTGAGATTTATACTTCGTTGAAAGGCCCTGAACTTCCCCTTGAGTTTAAAACGCGGAATCCTGTTTTCCAAGAGGGCGGCGAATACTGGGGTTGGAAATACTTGAAAAGTTTCATCGAATCGCGGCATAAAGATTACAGCTTTTCCATCAGTAAACCAGAGGCGAGTAGACGAAGTTGCAGCCGCATTTCTCCTTATTTAGCGTACGGAAATATCAGCATGCGTATGGCACATACGTTCACGATGCAGCATTACAAGACCGCCCCGAATAAACGAGCACTATCCAATTTCACTTCCCGATTGCATTGGCAAGGGCATTTTATGCAGAAGTTTGAGGATGAATCCAGAATGGAATTTGAGCCCGTGAATAAGGCATATAAAGCGTTAGAGAAAGACCGCGATAAGTTATTGATTCAGGCGTGGCAAAACGGTCAAACCGGGGTTCCCCTCATCGATGCATGTATGCGCTGTGTGGTTGCAACGGGTTATTTAAATTTTCGAATGCGGGCCATGGTTGTTTCATTTTTTGTGTTTAATCTTTGGCAGGATTGGCGGGATTTGGCACATTTTCTAGCTAGGCAATTTCTAGATTACGAACCAGGCATTCACTACCCGCAAATCCAAATGCAAGCGGGGGTCACCGGAATTAATACTATCCGGATTTACAACCCGATTAAGAATTCTTACGCCCACGATCCGGATGGAATTTTCATCAAAAAATGGGTGCCGGAATTAGCGGCGATTCCATCTACTTTGATTCATGAACCTTGGAAATTAAGTGACATGGAACAGACTTTGTACGGGGTGAAAATCGGAGTAGATTATCCTGCTCCGGTTGTAGATTTAAGTGCGACCAGGAAGACGGCGTCAGACCAGGTTTGGGCAATGCGGAAAACGAAAAAGGCCAGGCAAGAGGGGGCACGAATCCTCCAAAAACACGTCAATAAATGAGCGCATTCCTAATCTTTCCTCATCAATTATTTGAGGAAACACTTTCCCAAGAAGCGGATGTTTTCTATGTCGTCGAATCTGATTTGTTCTTCAAACAATACGCCTTCCACAAACAGAAAATACTGTTTCACCGGGCTTCGATGCGCGCCTTTGCGGATCGCCTTCGCGCAGCTGGAAAAACGGTGGAATATATAGATTCACAAGATCCGCGTGCTTCGGAAGTCGCGCTCGTTTCTTCGATTGAAGGCGAGATAAGGTTGTTCGACCCGAATGATTATTTGCTGGAGCGCCGCTTACGACGAGCTGGCGACATTCACTTATTAGCCAGCCCGAATTTCCTCAATACGGATACCTCGCTGCTCGGTACGCGTAAGCCGTATTTCCAAACAGCCTTCTATACCCAGCAACGAAAAGACCGAGGACTTCTGCTCGAAGAAGATGGGAAACCAATGGGCGGACAATGGACTTTTGATGCGGATAATCGGAAGAAAATACCGAAAAATACAATTATACCGACGCCGTTCCCCGAGACTGCTCCGAATGAGTATATCCTCGAGGCGATCGACTATGTTTCTGTGAATTTTAAGGACAATCCAGGTTCAAGCGACCGACCTTTTTCCGGAGCTTATTACCCCGTGACGCATGAAGAAGCGCAGGCCGCTTTGGATCAATTTATTCGGGAAAGAATTCCTCTTTTTGGGGATTATGAAGATGCGATTAAATCGCAAGAAAAGACTTTGTTTCACAGCATTTTGAGTCCGTTGATTAATGTAGGTTTATTAAATCCGGCGCAGGTTATCGAACGTGTTGCGGCCTCCGCTGCACCTTTAAATAGTATAGAAGGATTCATTAGGCAGGTCGTGGGCTGGCGAGAATTTGTGCAATTATTGTATCGGAAAATAGGGGTTCAACAGCGCACGTCGAATTATTGGGGATTTACCAAAGAGATGCCTGCAGCCTTTTACACGGGAACTACAGGTTTGGAGCCGATTGACCAAACGATTCGTAAGCTTTTAAAAACAGGCTATAACCACCACATCGAACGCCTAATGGTGCTAGGTAATTTCATGTTGTTATGCGAAATTAAACCCGATGCGGTCTATCGCTGGTTCATGGAATTGTACATCGACGCCTACGATTGGGTGATGGTGCCTAATATTTATGGCATGTCGCAATTCAGTGATGGAGGTTTGATGACCACTAAACCGTATATCTGCGGTTCGAATTACATCTTGAAAATGAGTGATTATCCGAAAGGCGAATGGCAGGAGATTTGGGATGGTTTGTTTTGGCGATTCTTAGATAAACAACGCGAGACGTTCCGTAAAAATCCCCGCTGGGCGATGCTGATTAGTACCTGGGACAAGATGCCTTTGGAAAAAAGAGAATCGCACTTACGCCGAGCGGAAACCTTTTTAACTCAACTGTCTGCTTAGTTTATTCCAAAAAGAAAAGAAGCTATTGAACTCCCCTTGCAGGCCGGGTGCTAAACTTGGATACGCTTCTCGAATACCTTGAAAATGGGCATTGATAGGGTGATCACGGAAAATACCTTTCAAATTAAGGTCCGCATATTCTCCATAATAGACTTGAATTCCCGGTATATTTTCAGCCAGCGACAGGATGAACTCCATCGTCTTAGGGGCCATCGGATGCTTCGAAAAATGACTCGGTTCTAAGACCAAAATTCGATTGCCTACTTCCCCTTCGTGAAAGGTGGGATCGAGTGTATAATGCGTGTAAATATAAGAGGCGATATCAGGCAAAATTTCCAGCGGCTTCGTCACAGGTGGAGTGAAAATAAGCTCCGCTTCCACCGATCGTTGTAAATGATCGGGAACCGATTGCAAGGGCAAATCCTCATAATCAAAATCTAAAAAAGTCCCTCTTTGCTGACTCCCCGTATACCGATTAATATTCTCCTGATTCGCGTAATACAATTTATTGCTGAACGTTCCGGCGCACCATTGCCAACTCAGCGCATTACTCGCTAAATCGCCATCCAACAAATGGTAATA
>CAJCBY010000040.1 GCA_903960725.1 uncultured Cytophagaceae bacterium
CAGTTGCCTCACTAAGAGATAAGAGAGTAGAGAGTAGAGAGTAGAGAGTAGAGTTAGGGTGTCGATTAGGTTCGGCATCCTTTTTTGCTTTAAAGCGTTACCGTTAAATAAATATGTTTATTAAAATATGGGAATAATTACCATGTTGAATAAATTGAGTTTATACTTTGTCGTTTATTCTAATTTATCATTATTAAGCATGAAAAAGCCCTTCACAAAAATTGTTTTAGTCTTGTTAACCATTCCATTCATCTCATTTGCACAGTTACCTATAATTAAAGCGGAAGGTGGAACAAATAGAAATATTAATTGGCCAAAAATCAAAAAAGAAGCGGGTACAGATGGCCCAGGTTATTTCTATACAGATTGTGATCAAGAAACTCAACCTTATAAAGCCTCCTCAACGCTAGCAGGGCAAGGAAAGAAGTCGTACGGTGTAAAAAATCTAGGCGATGGCAATCCAATGAGCGCTTGGGTAGAAGGTAAGCCGGACTACGGAATAGGAGAATCATTCGAAATAAAAGCGGCAGCGGTTAATGTTATCTATAATGGTTATCAATCCACACCAAATAATTGGCTTGAAAATTCAAGAGTTAAGCGATTCAAAGTGTACAAGAACAATAAGCCTCTTTGTTTTTTAGATTTAAAAGATGGTATGGAGGAACAACACTTTGAGCTTCCAGGACACGAAAACTATAATTTACTAAATCCACATATTTTCAAATTTGAAATAGTAGATGTATACAAAGGAAGCAAATGGCCAGATGTAGCCATTTCTGAAGTTGGATTTAGAGGTTGTTGTTTCATTGAGTCAACATTAATTGAAAATGCAACAGATGCCACATCCATATCTTCACTTAAAGCTGGAGATATTATTAGTGGATTAGATTTATCAAGTGGAAAAATTCAATCAACGATTATCCAAAAGACAACCAAGCAAACTCACTTAAGTGTACTTTCCGTTGAAACAGCAAATAAGAAAATTGTAATTACTCCAGACCATCCTCTTTACATTAAGGATTTTGGTTTTTCGTCTATTTCAAGATATATGCAAACTAAAAAAATCTTGACCTATGAAGAGTTAATTGGCAAAATTGAATTAATGGTACTCAATGAACATACTAATCAAGTAGAATATGAAAAGGTATCTGGTTTAGAATTATCTAAAGGAGTTTTCGAGACCTATTCCATCTTAAACTTAAGTGAAGGCAAAACCTTTATAGCGAATGGATTTGTGACTAAGGTCTATTAGTTTCAGTTAAAAGTATAGATTAAAAAAGCTAGCAACAGTCACATCTGCATGCTAGCTTTTTTTTATCTCATAAGCACAAAAATAGGGTACCGAATCTAATCGACACCCTATCTCTACTCTCTACTCTATAATCTCTACTCTATAATCTCTACTCTCCTACCTAAACGTATAATCCACCCCAGTCACCTGACTTAACAAATCCTGAGGACCATCTAGAATCTTTGCATCGTGACGTAAAACAGGGGTCACAGGAGAGAATTTAGTTAAATATTCCTTCATCATGGAGTGCAAGGTATAAGCCGTGTTAGTTGCCTCTTTTACGCCCTTCATACGGCACAACATATCCTCTGGATCGCCATCACGCTCACAAGCGCATAAGGTATATAGGCGGTTTTTATCTAATTCTGCTCCAGCAATAGTCACCTTTTTCACACGTTCTCCTACCCTATCAAATGCCTTGAATTCTACTTGCATCCCTTTGAAACGAATAAGCCAACCTCCAAAACGCTTAGATGCATCCTGCGCAAACACATTCTGCATCTCCTTTTCTAACCAATCTAAAATTTGCTGACCAGAAGCTTTCGCCGTACGAATCGTACTATCCACAGGTAACATATCATATAAATACCCTTCAGTAATAGCTACTTTGCCATCTTTACCTGGTACGCGTGGTGGGCAAAAACGGAAGCCATTGGATAATACAACATCCGCATTTACCTTCCACTTCAACGCATCCACAATCATAGTATCAATAGTATTCTCAACGACAAAGTTTCGGTAAAGAGGCACGGTACTGTAACCTAATACTTTATTGATTTCATCTTTATAAGGCTTCTCTAAGTCTTGAACTAAGGTTTTAATCGCAGGATCAGCAGGATATTTTATCGGGTCTACTTCGACTAATTCATAAGTAGATCCTAGGACTTTACCATCCTTAACTTGTATATCCAATTTACCCACAAATGAACCGAAAGCACCAGGCTCTACAATCTTGGTGTATTCTGCTTGAATTGGTTTACGTACGCGCTCATGCGTATCTGCCCCAAAAATATAATCAACTCCTTGGCAATCCGGGTTATTCCCTAAGGCAATTTGTTGAGATAAACCTAAGTGAGATAAGATGATTACAAAGTCACATTGCTCTTGCTCACGCAATAGGGTAACGTATTCCTTCAAATTATCCTCTGGTTTCGTGTAAACAATGCCTTTCGAATACAAAGGGGATTGACGTAAAGGAACTAAAGGGTCTGTATATCCTAAAAAGCCAATTTTAACCCCCATGCGGTGCATGATTTGGTAGGGCTGAAAGATGAGTTCTCCTTTCTTACCATCACCTAAATCATGGTACATGTTTGCGCATATTTTGGGAGCTAATAAACCACCCAATAGTTTCTGCATGTTCTTTTTGTAATAAACCACCTCCCAGTTTCCCGGTAAGTACAGATCATAATCCATCGCATTCAACAAGGGGACGAATGCTTGACCTGTTGTTTTAACCGAAAGCATACTACCTTGGAACATATCACCCGTATCTAAAGTGATCGTATTTTCCGGATTCTTCTCTTTTAATTTCTTTAAAGCTGTGGCCATGTGAGGATATCCTCCAGCCTTGCGAAAGGTCAACTCATTATTTTCCCAAAATAATTCATCGTGTGCATGTAGTTGACAATGCACATCGGTGGTTTGTAGAATCGTTATTTGGCCTGATCCAGCTATTGACTTAGTTGATGAAGTGTTTGTTGTGGAAGTCTTAGCCTGTAAAGCAACTGGCGACAAAGCCGCTACACTCGTTAGGATTCCTCCTTGTAAAAATTTTCTTCTAGAGTTCATTCGGTTTATTTTTTAGACTTCTTATGATTCGCAATCCATTCTTTTATCGGCTTGTAGGGGCCATATTTATGTTGTTCTTCCGTAAATGGATCAGCATAAGGGCCAAAAGGATGGTCAAAAGGCTTGCCCGCAATATCTGGCCAATCCTTACTTAAATCTTTTGCGGGGCGTGGCATCGAATTCACATAAGCTGCCAAATCCCACGCTTCCTCATCTGACAATTGAGGTTTATCGTAATTGGCACCTAAAGGCATATTATATTTCACATATCCTGCGAAATTAGACATACGGTAAAGTCCAGCGCCATTATTGTAGCTATGAGGACCACAAAGAGGAGGATAAGTATACGACGTCCCATTTTCAGCTAAAACTCCACCGCCATCTGCTTGGTGGCAAGATTGGCATTTCGCTGCATAAACTTCAGCACC
>CAJCBY010000041.1 GCA_903960725.1 uncultured Cytophagaceae bacterium
ACGAAGGGCCGCTAGGCGATTGGTTAAGCCCAGAAGGCAATAAAAATGACAATACCCTGTTCTGGATGGCCTACCAGGCGGCTGATTTAGCCATCGTTTCGAAGGCGGCAAACGTTTTAGGATTTACGACAGAAGCGGATAATTACCTAGCCCAAAGCGAAGCCAAAAAAATCTCCTTCAATGAGATTTATGTAGATAAAAACCACTTTAAAACCATCAAATCTGGCGTAAAAACTGGCTTTATGGGTCCCCCTAATGCTAATGCTACACCAGAAACCTCTGACAAAGGACAGCTGATGGACACCCAGGCGTCGTATGCAATACCTTTGGCATTAAACGTCTTTAATGCAAGCAATGCCCCTAAAGCGCTAGAAAATTTAGTCGAAACAATCAAACGCTCGAATAAAGACGACCAAGGTGAGGCCCGCCCACCGTTCTCGTTGATGACCGGCTTCATCGGAACAGCGGCCATCTCCGAAGCCCTATCTGCAAACGGAAAACACGACATTGCTTATGGCTTGTTAACGACGAAAACCTATCCTTCTTGGTTGTATTCGGTAGCGAACGGAGCCACGAGTATTTGGGAAAGATTGAATTCTTACACCATTGAAAATGGTTTTGGAGGTAATAACAGCATGAACTCGTTTAACCATTATTCCTTCGGGGCAGTGGCCGCGTGGATGTACACACATTCGCTCGGAATTCAGCGCGATGAAACTTCCCCTGGCTACCAACATTTTATTTTACAGCCTACGCCAGATCCTTCGGGTAAGATTACGTTTGCCAAAGGCCACGTAGAAACGATGTATGGAAACATCAAAAGCGAATGGTCGAAGCAGGGAAATAAGACGACTTATCGTTTCACCATTCCGGCGAATACGTCCGCTCAGGTAAAACTACCTAAGGGCAAAATCGTGAATGTGGCATTGAAAACAAAAACCAGCGCAGATCGAATCGAATTCGAGCTCGGCGCTGGCCTTTATGAATTTGTCGTGGAATCGAATTAACCTAAGGCTTTTCTACCGATCGCATCTGGATTATTCACGAGAGCACAAGCATCATCGAGAATCATCGTCTCTCCATTTTCCTTCGTGTAAGGCTTCCAAGACGGAAGGCCTCCGCCATTCGGATTGCCTGTTTTAACGAAATTCAAGAAGGACTTCGCCATCTTAGTCGACAAGGCTCTTGGTCTTTTGCCACCTCCAGTATGCGTTAACATCAGGTCTGTGTTATAGAACCAAAAACAGATGTCATCACAGTGGAACGCACGCATTCTACCATCAAAAAGCGGGGGCTGCCAGCCAAACCAAGAGACATAGACCGGAGCTTTCTTTTGGGAAACTTTCGCATCCGCAGTTGCAATAGCACCCTTTCTATTTGAAAGTATCATCGCCCAAATTTCAACCGGTTTTGCCTTAGGGAAGTTTTGGCTATATGCCTCAACAATTTTACCCGCCTCCGCACCGAATCGAGGCTTGATTTTTTCTACCACTCCAGCCAAGCTGATCTCTTCTAAGCTCGCATCTGTTCGGCTAGGGCTCGACTCATGGAAGGTCGTATTAATAATCAACGGTATGTCCGCTGAGAAATGATTTGGGTCTGAGAAAAATGGTTGATCATTCATCGTCACCCCATCAGCCACGGGCGAAAAGCCTCCACGGGAGATGTTCATTTTCTTAGCTTCTTCTGCGAACTTCTCCACCGCACGTGTCGTAATATCGATGTATTGTCTCCACGGAATTTGCTGTAATTTTTCGATTTCGCCAGGTTGTAAACCTGCCTCTTCCATCACTTTCAAGCCTAGTTTCTCTGCATATTCCTTGTTCACACCCGTTAAAGACGTACCACTCAAGGCCACCGCCTTATGGAATAACCCCTTAGCAGACGGCATATTCATCAATGAAGTCACTTTAGCGCCACCTCCGGATTGCCCGATGATGGTCACATTATTCGGGTCACCACCGAAATTCGCAATGTTATTTTTCACCCATTCCAGCGCTGCCACCATGTCTAAATTCCCCACATTACCGGAATGTGGATGACCGCCCGCTGCCTTTAAATGCGAATACCCAAAAGGTCCCAAACGGTGATTAATCGAGCAGAAAACGATATTCCCTAAACGACTCAAATTCTCCCCATGGTAACCATCTTGTTCAATCGCATTTCCGTTCGTGAATCCTCCGCCGTGTAACCAAACTACCACAGGTCGCTTCCCAGAATCGATGGCAGGAGTCCACACATTTAATTTCAAACAATCCTCAGATACATCGTCATAATTCCAATGGTCCACAAATGAGGCATAAGCATTCGAATACCGCTTGTCCATAATTTGAGGAGCCGTATTTCCCCACCAAACACAAGGTTTGATATCCTTCCAGGCAGCAGGTTTCACAGGCGGCATAAATCGGTTTTTACCGGACGTATCAGCGCCATAGGGTATCCCAAGAAATTGATGGACGCCACGCAAAACAAAACCGCGTATCTTGCCATACTCCGTATCTGCAACCGCGATGTTATCTCCCACAAATAGCAACTGATCATCCGAGGATACGGCAGCTAAAGGAGAATTTAATGGACTAGAGCCCACACTGAGTGTGGCTGCTCCTAGTCCAAGGGACTGAATAAAATTTCTACGATTTGATTTCATCATTTTAAATAGGTTTATACTCTGATTAACGTAAGCCAAATATCTTCATTGATCGCATGGACCAAGGGGTTATTTCATCCGCAGCAGCGGTCACCGCCTCCGCTAATTTCAAGCGCATAAACTTCGCGCGGGTGGCAGGCAAGGTGATCATGTTATCGCCTTGGGTTCCTTTCACATTCGCTTGAACGACTTTCCAGTCCAATCCGTCCATTGATGCCTCCACGGTTATGTTGCGCGGATACGTATGGGTGTATTCAGGGGTCTCGCCTGGTTTAGGACGCTGACCACGTTTAAAGCTGGAAGTTGAGGTAAAGTGAAACTCAGAAAAGGTATATTCAGATGGAAATTCCACCTGGAAAACCATGTCTTTTTCTTGGGTTTTGCCTGTCGACCAGCCTTCGTAATTAAAGGCACTTTTAGGCGATGCATTACCGCCCACGCGAGTAGACGCGGTGTGGGTGGCATAGAATTTCCAGCTTTGGTCCGGTACAAATTCCACTGGAACCTGCTTCATCAACGATTCAAATTTATACATACCCGCCTGCTTGTTCGTATGCGCGCGAATGGCCGCCACTTGGGCAGGACTCACAAAAGATGCATCGTTCGATAAGCCATTGCGGATATAAGAAACCACGTCTGCAATCCACTGATCAGACTGATCTTTCATGGGCTGCATCAACCCCCCCGCGTAGTTTTTCCCTTCGATCGAGCCTTCTAAACCATGCAATAGAACACGCACGGCATATTCTGGGTGCTGCTGAATACGGAAGGATCCCGCTAAAGCCGGCGCTAATAACTTCCCATTTCCCATCGACTTCCCCATGCCATCATTTCCATGGCATTGCGAACAAAGCTCCGCAAAAACCAACTCCCCTCTTTCTAAAATCCCCTTCTGCTCCTTGCTCAATTCCAGTCCATTAAAAGGTCCATTCGTTCTTGGCTTAGGCGGCGCGATGATTTGCTCGCCTATTAATTTCACTCCTGCCGATTTATTCGAAACTAATGTCTCCTTGATTCCTTTCTCGTACTCCGGAACTTTGAGGAATTTTTGGGTAAAAATGGCCTGCATCACGACATCGGTATCGCTATCCTTCAACGCCTTGTTATAAAGTGATGCTAAACCTTTCTCCCCTGCTTTGTACAACGTTTCAGACGCCTTTAAAGCCTGAATACGAATACGTGGATTTGCGTCAGTCGCTAACTTTGAAATAGTCGCGACTTTCAAGGCGCCTAACCCTTCTAAAGTCCAAATCGCATGAATACGACCATTCACATTCGTTCCATTCAAGGCCATCGCCTGTAGAGCCGGAACGACAGACTTATCGTTACGCTGCACTAGAACTTGCTGCGCCATATCCTGCCACCAACCGTTCGGGTGATTTAGATAGGTAACAAGCGTAGCCGATTTATCATCGTACATCCGCGGCTGTTTCGTATCCCGCTTGAATCCCTCATGACTCACTCGCCAAATACGTCCCAATCCCACCACTTTATCTAATTGGTATTGCTCAATCTTAGTGCGTAAATACGATCCTTTCGGAGTCCATTGACCTTCTTGAATAATACCATGGTACATGTCCACAATATACATCGTACCATCTGGAGCCGTCGCCATATCGATGGGGCGGAACAGAGGGTCAGTGGATCGAATAAATTCAGATTTTTGATCTTGGTACACATTGTGCAAAGTAGTTAACCCTTCCGTTTTTACAGGATTGATTTGGCGGACAATGCGGGCTACCGGCTCTCCATAGAACAACTGTCCACGCATGGATGCAGGCAATCGATCGCCTCTAAAAATATCGTTTCCCGCAGATCCTGTTACCCGGTTCAGCGATCCATCTGGCTGGCGAATCTCGTCCATGCCACCTTGCATATCGGACACTTTTACGGCTGCACCATAAGGCACCACAAATCCAGCTGCTAACTCATTAGGCACCTCAAAATTTCCATATTGTATCGGGAATTGAAAATGAGACGGCACCCCAGACGCACCACCTTGGAAGTATAATTTACCATCATCATCTTGGGTGATTCCCCATTGTGCGCGATTAGCTCCCGTTTTCTCCCGAATAATTCCGGTAGGTGTTTCCCGGATTCTGAAGGCATTCACCGTGCTGTAAAGCCAGTTATCCATCCCGTAAAACAAAAAGGCTTGCTGGTGTTCCACGTTGCCTGAACGTCCGTATTTGTTCGTAAAAAACTCTTTTTTATCCGCTTTCCCGTCTCCGTTTACATCCGTGTATTTGTAGATATTGTCTTGATCAGACTCCATGGTCAGGATACTATTTTTGCCATATGGCAATACAAAACGAGGGAAAATTAACCCATCCACGAACGTGGTTCCCGTTTCGTAAACTCCGTCATTATCTTTATCCTCCCAGCGCGAAATGCGGTTTGTGGGTTCTAATTCATTTTTTGAATCCGCATCTAGCATGTAGGATCTTAACTCCAAAACGTACATACGTCCATTCCCATCAAACACAATTTCCGCAGGTTGTTGCACCTGCGGTTCGGTTAAAACGGGATGCATTGTATAGCCGGGTTGTAACTGAAACTTTTTCAGCTGCTCATCGATGGTCAGTGGTTGCACGGGGGCTTTGGGCGCTAAATCAACCCCTTTCCAGTTTTCGTCATTCGGATCTACTCCGGCTGGAATTCTCAGGGTATCTGCTAAACTACTGCGAGAAGAGGTCGAGTGAAAGGAGGCCAAAAAAGCAAGCGCAAGCATCCCCGCTACCGATAATAGGACTAATTTTTTCATATAGGTTTAGATTTCCCCACAAGGAAAAAAGAATTTCACTGAGATACAATAGGTTATGGCTTATTCTCAGGGCAGGTCATCCTTCCCAAAATTGCTTATCTTCGTTTTACAATCTATACCTCTATGAAAAAAATCCTCTTCCTCCTGCTCAGCTTTACGGCGTTTTCAGATGTCAAACTCCCCGCTTTAATCGCTAATGGTATGGTACTGCAACGCGATATGCCAGTAAAAATTTGGGGCTGGGCGAATCCAGGAGAAAAAGTAAACGTAAGCTTTAAGGGGAAAAAGATCCGGGCAATCGCAGACGCAAAAGGTAGCTGGTCCACCTTGCTTCCTGTAACCCCAGCAGGCGGCCCATACGAGATTAAGGTCAACGAAATCGTATTGAAAGATGTCCTTTTCGGAGATGTTTGGCTCTGTTCAGGTCAGTCAAATATGGTCACAAACATGGAACGAGTAAAGGAGAAATACCCAGCCGACATTGCCTCCGCAAACAACCCACAGATTCGTAATTTCTTCATCCCCACCGCCATTTCTAAAGTAGATGTACGCAGCGATTTGCCTGCTAGTTCTTGGCTGCCAGTGAGCCCAGAAAACGTACTGCAAATGGGTGCGGTTTCGTATTTCTTTGCTCGGGATTTGTATGCAAAATACCAAGTGCCTATCGGAATCATTAATTCGAGCGTGGGTGGAACGCCCATTGAAGCGTGGATTAGTGAGAATGGATTAAAGGAATTTCCAAGCTATGTAAAAGATACAACGCAGGCGAAGACACCAGCGCAGACACCTAGAAAATCCGCAGACCGCGGACTAGCAGAAAAATGGGCTGATCCGTCCTATGCCCCCAAAGGCTGGAAGCGTTTCGCCATCCCGGGTTATTGGGAAGATCAGGGATTAAGGGATTTAAATGGCGTGGTTTGGTTCAGACGAGAAATCGAGATTCCAGCTTCTCTAGCGGGTTTGCCAGCGAAACTATTCATGGGGCGCATCATAGATGCCGACCAGGTTTTTGTGAATGGCGAACAAATTGGAAACATCACCTATCAATATCCGCCCAGACGGTATAGCGTCAAAAATGGCCTACTAAAAGCAGGTAAAAACTTAGTGGTTATTCGAGTGACGAACACAGCTGGGAAAGGCGGATTTGTACCTGACAAACAATATGAACTAATAGTAGGCAATCAAACTTTTGATCTTCAAGGGGATTGGCACTATAAAGTAGGTGAGGTATTCCCTCCGGTAGTGGAGAAGCCTGCGCCTTCGGCCTACACCCCTACCGCCTTGTACAACTCTATGATTGCTCCTTTTACCGCTTATGCTTTGAAGGGATTTGTTTGGTACCAAGGGGAGTCGAATGTAGGAAAGCCGCAAGTCTATGAGCAGCTTTTACCAGCCCTGGCAAAAGATTGGCGAACGCAGTTCAACCAGCCTGACATTCCGTTCTTATATGTCCAATTGCCCGGCTTTCAAGACCGCAATTTCTTGCCATCGGAAAGTAATATGGCCGTCCTTCGCGATGGCCAGCTGAAGAGTTTATCCATTCCGCGCAGTGGTATGGCAGTCACTTTGGATCTGGGCGAGTGGAATGACATTCATCCTTTGACGAAAAAACCGATCGGAGAACGCCTCGCTTTAGCCGCTCGCAAACTTGCCTACGGGGAGAACATCGTTTCGTCAGGACCCATCTATGAATCGAACCAAATCGAGGGCGGGCGCATTCGCATTCGCTTCCGCGAAACGGGTAGTGGCCTTTCCATTAACAAGACAGACGAAGATGAGTTAATGCAATTCGCCATCGCCGGGAAAGACAAGAAATTCGTGTGGGCGAAGGCGATCATCGAACGAAATACGGTAGTGGTGTGGAACGATGAGGTGGCAG
>CAJCBY010000042.1 GCA_903960725.1 uncultured Cytophagaceae bacterium
AAAATTATATGTCAACCGCGAAGATGGTTTCATCGGTTATGGCATCAAAAAAGATGAGTACGTGATGGATTGCTCTGATATCGATGATATCATCGTATTCCGATCAAACGGGACCTGTGTCGTAACGAAAGTGCAAGAGAAAGTATTCGTGGGCCGTGACATCATCTATTGCTCCGTATTCAAGAAAAACGACGATAGAAAAGTGTATAACCTAGTATATCTCGATGGTAAATCAGGAACTTCCTATGTCAAGCGTTTCAAAGTCACTTCGGTGACCCGTGATCGCGAATACAAAGTGAGCAGCGATAATGCCAAATCAAAGCTCACTTATTTTTCCGCCAATGAAAACGGGGAGGCAGAGGTGATCCAAATCAGCTTAACGGCAAATTGCACGGCTAAAATCAAGCAATTTGATTATGATTTTTCCAAACTAGCCATCAAAGGCCGTGAGTCATTAGGTAATATGCTCACCAAATACCCTGTTCGCAAAATCACCCTGAAATCAGCGGGTGTATCCACACTAGGCGGGGTTGATATTTGGTATGATCCGACGATCGGTCGCTTGAACCGCGATGGACATGGAGATCATATCGGTAATTTTGAACCGAATGATAGCATTTTAGCCATTTATGCTTCAGGTAACTACGAGTTGACAAACTTTGAGTTGACTAATCGCTACCCGGCAGAAGAAATTATGTACTTGAAGAAATTCGAACCTCAGGCCATTATTTCTGCTGCCTATTTTGATGGATCAAATAAGACAAATCTAATTAAGCGTTTCCGTTTAGAAACCACCTCATTAGACAAGAAATTCCTATTTATTTCAGACCACAAAGCCAGTAAATTAATTGCCGTTACGGATAATTATTCACCTAACGTACAGATTAAGCATAAACCAGATGGAAAGACGAATGAATTAGAAATCATTCCAATTGATGAGTTAGCTGAAGTTAGGGGATGGAAAGCCTTAGGAAGTAAGCTTAATTATGCTAAACTAGTCGAAGTCTTATTCTTAGACACTGAGGAAGACGCTCCCGTAGCTGAAAAGACACCTGAGGAAATAAATTCAGAACCAATAGTCGAAGAAATAGCGGAGTCAACAGAACTGGAGGCTGATTTAACAGTAACAGAGGTGGCACCTGAAGCTGAAGAGCCAGAGTTTGTCGTTAATTTTCCGACTGAAAAAACAGACGAACCGGAATCACCAGTAGAGGATATCCCATTTGAAATCAAAAACCCGCCTAATGGGGAGCAATTAGGTCTATTTTAATGGAACAAAAACTGAATAATCCAAAAACCTTGAATGCTTGGGCCTTTTATGATTGGGCAAATTCAGTGCATTCTTTGACGATTACATCAGCAATTTTCCCCATTTATTTTCCTTCCGCAGCTGTCACCTTAGGAAGTAATACACCTGGGCTTATTTCTATCTTAGGATTTGAATTAAGTAATACGGTCGTTTTCTCCTATACTATTTCTGTTGCTTTTTTGGCATTAACATTATTAATGCCCTTCCTGTCTGGAATAGCAGATTATACAGGCTCTAAGAAAAGCTTTATGCGCTTCTTTTGCTACTTAGGATCATTTAGTTGTATCGCTTTATTCTTTTTCAGTAAAGGTCATTATTACATCGGGACACTGGGTTTCCTATTCTCCATTGTAGGTTGGGGAGGTAGCATGGTTTTCTATAACAGCTTTTTGCCTGAAATAGCATCTCCAGATCGCTTTGATCGATTAAGCGCTAAAGGTTTTACCCTCGGGTATATAGGTTCCGTTTTATTATTAGTCCAAAACCTAACCATGCTTTTAAAGCCCGAATGGTATGGTGGAATAGGCGGAGAAATGGCCGCACGCGTATCCTTTTTAACTGTGGGATTGTGGTGGTTACTATTCGCACAAATCCCTTTGCATTACTTGCCTGACTCGGTAGCTAAAGAAAAAGATACGAATCAGTGGTGGCTAGGTGGATTTAAGGAATTGAAGAAAGTATTTAAGGAGGTTACAGGAAATAGTGAAATCAAGAATTTCTTAATGAGCTTCTTCCTTTTTAACATGGGAGCTCAAACGGTTATGTACCTTGGCGCGTTATTTGGAAGTCAAGAATTGCATTTACCTGAAGATGCTTTAATCATTACGATTCTTTTAATCCAATTGGTGGCTATCCCCGGAGCCTATTTCTGTGCCCGTTTATCGGGTTGGATAGGAAATATTAAGGCATTAGGCATGATTGTTTTTGTTTGGATTTTTGTCTGCGCCTATGCCTACACCGTGACCTCTCAATTTAATTTTTATTTACTAGCCACAGCCATAGGCTTTGTGATGGGTGGTATACAATCGAATAGCCGCGCTACCTACGCTAAATTATGTCCAAAAGGGGAGAAAGACACCGCCTCCTATTTCAGTTTCTATGATGTATGTGATCGGATGTCGACGGTAATTGGTACGTTTATGTTTGGCCTTGTTATTCAATTAACAGGTAATATGCGAATCAGCATTTTGGTCCTTGTTGTAGTTTTTGGTGCGAGTTTGCTCTTTTTGCGACCCTTATTACTGTCCCCAAAGGCAAAAGCTATATGGGGATAATATTGCGTTCTTGCGCCTGTTTCCATGAATCAGGTATATGAGCAAGAATTTCCACCTCTAAAGCTTTCACTATAGCCTTTCTGGAATATGAAATTGAGTGCACTAAAGCGACTTCCCTAACTGGCTTGGGCTCTGGTAGGGCATATACTTTTTCTTTCAATTTCGAATCCAAATAGTCAACGAACATTTGTGGAATAATTGTTTGGCCAAAACCCTGGTCAGCCAACCGAACTATCGTTTCCATACTTCCAGTCTGGTAGGTCATATTTGTACCTATTAGGGGTCCTGAGGGCAAATTACAGATAGAATTCACCTGACTACTTAAACAATGTCCTTCCTCTAATAACCATAGCTTAGAAGGGTCTAAAGTAGATTTCAATTTCGATCCGTCCTCTTCCCAAACATTAGAATACAAAAACAACTCCTCATAATAGAGCGGTATTTCGATTAAATTTTCATTTAAGGGAGTAACTAAAATACCAATATCAATTTTTCCCTCGTGAATACCCTTTTTGATATTAGAAGTTGTCGTTTCAGCTATACTAATAGATAAATCAGGGTATTTTAATTGAAAATCAGCTAAAAACTTTGGCATTAAATAAGGTGCAATTGTGGGAATAACGCCAATAGAGACTGTTCCATTCACTTGATTCGACCACCCTTTTGAAAGAGAGAGAATCGAATTACTTTCACTCAAAATTGTACGTGCTTTCAAAATGATATCTCGTGCTTCCGGAGTGGGCTGCAAGGGTTTAACCTTCCGATTAAACAAAATTAGATTTAATTCATCCTCTAGTTTTTGGACCTGCATGCTAAGGCTTGGCTGCGAAACACAGCAAAATTCAGCCGCTTTAGAAAAACTCTGTAAATCAGCGAGTGCGACAATGTACTCTAATTGCGTAATGGTCATATTATAAGTATTAACTATACAAATATAGATAATATAGATTTGACTAATACTTTATAATTGCTCAAATTTGCAACTCATTAGTTAGAAAAATATAAAAACAAATACAATGGCAAATCACATGTTAGGATTAGGAAGTCAATTTCCAACATTTTCAAAAACAGCAGTTGTTTCTTTAGAGCAAGGAAAAGAATTCGCTACAATTACTTCAGAAGATCACAAGAAGGATGGCAAATGGTTAGTTATGTTCTGGTGGCCAAAAGATTTTACTTTTGTTTGCCCTACAGAAATTGCAGAATTTAACCGCCGCGCATCTGATTTTTCAGATCGCGATGCCGTTTTAATCGGAGCATCAACTGATTCTGAATTCGTTCACGCGGCTTGGAGAAGAGATCACGATGATTTACGTGGATTAAAATTCCCAATGTTAGCTGATACATCAAAAAGCTTAGCTGAAGAATTAGGTATCTTATTAGAAGGAGAAAAAGTAGCCTACCGTGTTACATACATTGCTGACCAAGATGGTATCGTTCGTTGGGTATGTGCAAATGATTTATCAGTAGGTCGTAACGTAGACGAGGTTTTACGTGTATTAGACGCTTTACAAACGGATGAACTTTGTCCTTGTAACTGGAAAAAAGGCGACGCTACTTTATAATTATTCCCTAGCCCCAGGATTCCCTGGGGCTATTAAATACACTAATCATGAGTGAGACTAAAGACAACTTACTAGCAGAGATAAACATCCCTGCTACAGAATCGTTTGCCCTTTTAGATACCTTAGATGCAGCAGACCACCGCTATATAAAGGAACTTAAAATTAATGTTTCGAATGCATTGCGTGCTCAAACATTAAATGAAAAGGAAGCATTGCTTTTAGCTTTGGCCGTTTCAGTAAATCAAAAGCATACGAGAACCATTGACTCTTTAACTGAATT
>CAJCBY010000043.1 GCA_903960725.1 uncultured Cytophagaceae bacterium
AAAGTTGTTCAAGATATCCAAAAGCAATCCGGTGCAACGGTTACGATCGAAGAAAAAGAAGACGGCGGATACGTAAGTATCTTCTCTTCTAACGGAGACGCAATGGCGAAAGCGGTGAGCATGGTAAGAAGCATCGTAACTGTTCCTGAAGTAGGAGAGGTTTACGAAGGAAAAGTGAAGAATATTCAAGCATTCGGAGCTTTTGTGGAATTTTTACCAGGTAAAGATGGTTTACTACATATCTCTGAGATTTCATGGGATCGCATCGACACGATGGATGGCGTTTTCAAAGAAGGAGATAAAGTGAAGGTTAAATTAGTCGAAGTAGATAAGAAAACGGGTAAATTCCGTTTATCTGCTAAGGTTCTTTTACCTAAGCCAGAAAAACCAGAGGCTCCAGCAGCCTCAGCTGAATAATTTAGTATATCCAAGCGTCGCGCATTCGTGCGCGACGCTTTCATTCTGTTGTAAGATCTTATGAGACAGCTAAAAATTAGCAAACAAATTACCAACAGGGAAAGTCAATCTCTAGACAAATACCTTCAAGAGATCGGTAAAGTCGATTTATTGACTCCGGATGAAGAGGTAATCCTAGCGCAGAAGATTCGCGATGGGGATCAATTGTCATTAGAGCGTCTAACAAAAGCGAATCTTCGTTTCGTGGTATCGGTTGCAAAACAATACCAAAACCAAGGTCTAAGCTTAGGCGACTTAATCAACGAAGGAAACTTAGGTTTGATCAAAGCAGCTCAACGTTTTGATGAAACTCGTGGTTTTAAATTCATTTCTTATGCGGTTTGGTGGATTCGTCAATCGATCCTTCAGGCTTTAGCGGAGCAATCTCGTATCGTTCGTTTGCCATTAAATAGAGTAGGTTCTTTGAACAAGATTTCAAAAACTTTCTCTGAATTAGAGCAAAAATTCGAGCGTGAGCCATCACCAGAAGAATTAGCAGAGGTTTTAGAGATCTCAACCGGCGAAGTAGTGGATACCTTGAAGATTTCAGGTCGCCACGTTTCGATGGATGCTCCTTTCGTTCAAGGAGAAGAAAACTCACTTTTAGACGTATTAGAGAATGATTCGGAAGACAAACCAGATTCTGGCTTGATTAACGATTCCCTTCGTCGTGAAGTACAACGTGCATTATCTACCCTAACTCAACGCGAGGCAGATGTAGTTACCTTGTATTTCGGCTTAAATGGCGAACATGCCATGACTCTTGAAGAAATCGGTGAAAAATTTAATTTAACGCGTGAGCGTGTAAGACAAATTAAGGAGAAAGCGATCCGTCGTTTACGACACACTTCTCGAAGCAAAGCACTAAAAACATATCTTGGATAATTTTTAAAGCCTCTCACGAGGCTTTTTTTTGCAATGGCATTTCCAAAAGGCATCATCGAACTAGTAGACTCTTTATACCAACAAGGTGTAAATGAGGCGGTTATATGCCCAGGTTCCAGAAATGCCCCCTTAATGCTCGCTTTAACCCGCCACGGCGGTTTCAAATGCTATTCCATTGCAGATGAGCGTTCTGCTGGATTTTTTGGCCTAGGAATCGCCCTGAAAACAGGACGTCCTGTCGTTATTTGCTGCACATCAGGCTCAGCCGGATTAAATTTTGCCCCAGCTGTAGTCGAAGCCTTCTTCCAAGAAGTTCCGTTAATTGTTTTAACGGCTGACCGTCCAAAAGAATGG
>CAJCBY010000044.1 GCA_903960725.1 uncultured Cytophagaceae bacterium
CTGACTTAATGCAAAAAGGCTATCGTAAGATAGAGAAAAATCAATCGTTGTTAAACCAGGTTTACTAGCGGGAAAACGATCCACATAGACTGACTTGTCAGCAATCTGTACAGGAAGTACAGTTTTAGCACAAGAGCTTAACAAAACCAGAAGAAAAAATAGATAAATCCTCATAAAAAAAGAGACCTCAATCTTAAACGAAAAGACTGAGGCCTGTTTGTGTGTAAATTGTAAACTAGGTTAATAAACCTCCGTTTACGGAAATAACTTGCCCTGTAACGTATGAAGACATATCTGAACCTAAGAACAAGCAAACATCCGCCACTTCTTTGGCTTGACCACCCCTCTTCATTGGTATATTTTTAGTCCATTCTTCAATAGCGCCTTCATTTAACTCCTCGGTCATTTCTGTTTCAATAAATCCGGGTGCAATAGCATTGCAACGAATATTACGTGAACCTAATTCAAGTGCCACAGACTTCGTAAAACCAATGATACCTGCTTTTGAAGCCGCATAATTAGATTGACCCGCATTTCCTTTAATCCCAACTATCGAAGTCATATTGATAATTGAACCAGATTTAGCTTTCATCATCGGTTTAGTAACCGCTTTCGTTAAATTGAAAATTGATTTTAAATTAACACGTATTACCTCATCCCATTGCTCCTCAGACATGCGCATTAACAATCCATCACGCGTAATCCCTGCATTATTTATTAAAATGTCAATGGTTCCAAAATCAGCCAACACATCCTCTACTAATTTCTCAGATTCTGTATAAGATGAGGCATCTGAACGATAACCCTTGGCAGTAATTCCAAAAGCAGCTAATTCTTTTTCTAATGCTTGACCTTTCTCTACAGAAGATAAATAAGTGAAAGCCACGTTAGCGCCAGCTTGGGCAAAGGTAGTCGCAATAGCTCGACCGATACCTCGAGAGGCTCCAGTCACTAAAACGACCTTATTTTGTACTAAAGACATATTATTTTTTTTGTTTGGTTAACGCTTTTCTCGTTTTTCTGGCCAAAGTCAAGACATCAGCACCCTCTTCAAAATCAGCTACAATGTACTCCCCTTCCGCTAGTGAACCCTTCAGAATCTCTTCAGCTAAGGCATCCTCTAAATATTTTTGAATAGCCCGATTTAATGGACGCGCTCCATATTGTGGATCATACCCTTTCTCCGCCATGAAATCTTTCGCTTTATCTGTTAATTCCACTTCGAAACCAAGATTAGCTAAACGCGTTTTTAATTTCGTTAACATCAAATCAATAATCTGATGAATCGCAGGACGCTCTAACGAATTAAACACGATGATATCATCTAAACGGTTAATAAACTCAGGAGCAAAAGCCTTTTTCAACGCATTTTGAATCGTTGTCTTCGCGTACTCATCCAAGTTATCCACCTTAGATTTTGTTGAGAAACCGATTCCTGAACCGAAATCTTTTAAATCACGGGCACCAATATTTGACGTCATGATGATAATCGTATTTCTAAAATCAACTCGACGACCTAAACCATCAGTTAAAATACCATCATCTAATACTTGTAATAACAAGTTAAACACATCTGGGTGTGCCTTTTCAATTTCATCTAACAAAACGACAGCATAAGGCTTACGGCGAATTTTCTCCGTCAACTGACCACCTTCTTCATAACCTACATATCCCGGAGGCGCTCCTACTAAGCGAGATACACTGAATTTCTCCATGTATTCACTCATATCAATACGTACTAAAGCATCTTCTTTATCGAATAAATAGGTTGCTAAAACTTTAGCCATTTCCGTCTTTCCAACCCCTGTTGGGCCTAAAAAGATAAATGAACCAATAGGTTTTTTAGGATCTTTTAAGCCTACGCGCGTTCGCTGAATGGCTTTAACTAATTTCTTTATCGCATCTGGCTGACCAATCACTTGTTTCGAAAGTTGCTCATCCATTTGTAATAATTTCTCTCCCTCTTTCGCCGCCACACGATTAACTGGAATACCAGTCATCTGAGCGATTACTTCCGCTACATTTTCTTCGGTAACCGTGAATTTCTGCTTCTTGGAATCTTCTTCCCATGCCGCCTTTGAAAGCTCTAATTGATCAATTAATTTCTTCTCCCGGTCACGTAATTGAGCCGCTTCTTCGTATTTCTGAGATTTTACCACTTGGTTCTTCTCTTTCTTAACGATTTCAATTTGTCCCTCTAAAGCGACAATATCTTCCGGCACATTGATATTCGAAATGTGAACACGTGCTCCTACTTCATCTAAAACGTCAATCGCCTTATCTGGTAAAAAACGATCAGAAATATAGCGATCAGACAGTTTAACGGCAGAAATGATAGACTCTTCTGTGTAAATTACGTGGTGGTGATCCTCGTATTTATCTTTAATGTTGTGTAGGATTTCTATCGTTTCTTCGACAGTTGTCGCATCTACCATTACCGTTTGGAAACGACGGGCTAAAGCGCCATCTTTTTCAATATACTGACGGTACTCATCTAAGGTAGTTGCACCAATAACTTGTATATCACCGCGGGCTAAAGCCGGTTTAAACATATTGGAAGCATCCAATGAGCCTGACGCACCACCAGCACCTACAATGGTATGTAATTCGTCGATAAACAAGATAACATCCGTAGACTTCTCTAATTCATTCATGACAGCCTTCATACGCTCTTCGAATTGACCACGGTATTTCGTACCAGCGACTAAAGAAGCGATATCAAGGGTAACCACTCGTTTGCCAAAAAGCACACGTGATACCTTCTTCTGCACAATACGCAAAGCTAAACCTTCCGCAATAGCTGTTTTACCTACACCGGGCTCCCCAATTAATATTGGATTATTTTTCTTGCGACGAGATAAAATCTGAGCAACACGTTCGATCTCCTTCTCCCGACCCACGATAGGGTCTAACTTTCCATTCTCGGCAATCTTAGTCAAATCACGACCAAAATTATCTAAAACAGGCGTCTTACTTTTTTCACCTGGCTTTGAACCTGTTGCACTTCCAGCACCAGTAGATCCCGATGCTCCTGAACCCGCACTGTATAGACGAGAATCATCGTCATTATCATCCGTATCAGAACTTGCCTTAGGATTAGTTCCTTGATTAGCCCCTGATTGGAATTCAGCCATTTCCTTAATTAAATCATAATAGACTTGGTATTTCTCCAAAATCTGAGTGGCTACATTATCTTCATCACGCAAAACGGCCATTAATAGATGGTCTGTTTCGACGATGTTCGTCTTAAAGTATTTGGCCTCTAAATAGGTCAAACGTAATACTTTTTCTGCCTGTTTTGTAAAAGGAATATTCAACATGTTCTCCCGATTAAAGGACGAACGGGACGTAGAAGCCGTTGAATGTTCGATACTCTGACGTAATGAGTCCATCGATACGCCCGAACGCTGTAATAAATCAATTCCAGGGCCTTGGCCATCGCGAATCATTCCTAACATTAAGTGCTCAGTTCCGATGTAATCGTGACCTAAACGCAATGCCTCTTCCCGCGCTAACGAGATCACTTCCTTCACTTTATTCGAAAATTTAGCCTCCATACTGTTTTATTTATTTCTGACAACTTACATGCATCAACCACTTAAGCCTATAAATTGTTCCTTTTATTTCAAAAAATTCAAGGACTCTTTCCCATGATTCATCAGTAAATCGAGTATTGACAAATTGGGAACAAACTCTTGTCCAAAACATTGGCGATACGATCGATTTTGATAAATTGAACGCTCTTGCCAATCTTTCTTAGCACTTATTTGATCATACTCACTTAGTCCTTCAAAAACTCCGAATTCATTTGTGTTCTTGTACACAAGAGGAACATCTAAAATACGGTAAACAAAGCTGAGGAGATCAATATTTAAATCTACTAAAAAAAACCTTTTTTTCGCAAAGATTTGACTTAAATATGGCTCAAAATATTCGTAGTAGGGTGCATTACCGTATGCTGCCCGAATGGCACCTTGGTGTTGTTTGATCCAATTTTGAGAATAATCAATCTTCGTATCCTTCGTTTTGGTCTTTTCTCCAGACAAATGAACAATAGGCACGCTTAAACGTTCCACCCCATTTGCCCCTAAAATAAGACAACGATTACGGTAGGTCTGCTTCGGAAAATTTTCTTCTACTTCGAAAAGTAACGAGGGATTCTGTAGCAGAATCGTCATATATTCAAGACTTGGCAAATAATGAATCTCAATGTGCATTCCCAAAAATTAATCGGATATTTGTAAAACGTAAATACAAAGATAATAAGAATGAAAGCGTCTCCCCTGTTTCTGTACAAACTAATTGGAAGATTACCTTTGCCGGTATTGTACGGTTTCGCTTCTTTCTGCACTTTTTTATTCTATTACCTCATTCCCTACCGCAAAAAAGTAATTCAGGGAAATATGAGAAATTCCTTCCCGACGCTCAGTGAAAAAGAAGTAGGTCAGCTTACTTACCGCTTCTACGGCTATTTGACAGATCAATTAGTCGAATTTTTCAAAGGCGTTTCGATTACAAAAGACGAAATGCTGGATCGTTTTGAGATAAAAAACGAAGACGTCGTGACTGATTTTATCAAAAAAGGAATTCCGGTTATACTTGTTGCGGGACATCAGGGGAATTGGGAATGGGCCATTCATAGACTAGCCTTAAGTAAAAATCCACATGATGTCATATACCAAAAGCTAAACAATCCTACTTTCAATGAGTTTACGAAGCAGGTAAGATCCCGTTTTGGCCATGTGGTCCTATTGGAAAAAAGAGAATCCGTGTTATTAACAAGGGAACGAAAAGATATACCGCGCGTTATTTGTCTAGCTGCTGATCAAGCACCACAAAAACCAGAAAGTGCCTATTGGACAAACTTTCTACATCAGGAAACTGCCTTTTTCACCGGGATGGAACGCTTTGCTAGAGACTATCAATACCCCGTTGTATTTGCTGAATTAATTCGCAAGAAAAGAGGGACGTATACGATGACGTATGAATTGTTAGCCAATGTACCTTTTGATGAATTAGCACCTGGGGAGATC
>CAJCBY010000045.1 GCA_903960725.1 uncultured Cytophagaceae bacterium
GCTGTACGCAATACGGTGTTAGAGAAGTTTGCGTGCATTCCTGAACCATTCCAATCTAATTCACCTAAAGGCTTACAGTGCCAGTTAATTGCAACACCATATTTCTCACCTAAACGCTCTAAAATATAACGACCTAACCAGATTTCGTCCCCAGCTTGCTTAGCACCTTTTGCGAACATTTGGAATTCCCATTGTCCAGCAGCAACTTCAGCATTAATACCTTCGATATTTAAACCTGCATCAATACACAAGTCTAAATGTTCTTCGATAATCTCACGACCGTACGCATTTTTTGCGCCTACAGAACAGTAGTATGGCCCTTGTGGCTCTGGATATCCGTTTGCTGGAAAACCTAGAGGTTTGTTTGTTTCTGGATCCCAAAGGAAATACTCTTGCTCAAAACCGAACCAAAAATCATTATCATCATCATCAATCGTAGCGCGACCATTCGACTCATGTGGAGTTCCATCTGCATTTAAAACTTCACACATTACTAAATAACCATCACGGCGTGCTGGATCTGGACAAACGTACACTGGCTTCAATAAACAATCTGATGAACCACCTTCAGCCTGTTGAGTAGAAGAACCGTCGAAAGACCACATATCTAGGTCTTCTAATTTTCCACTAAAATTATTTTCAATTTTAGTCTTAGAACGTAAACTCTGTGTTGGCTTGTAGCCATCTAACCAAATGTACTCTAATTTTGATTTAGCCATGATTTTTATACTTGATTTTGGAACAAAAATACTTTTTTGAGGATTTATATAGCAAAAATAGACCACTTTTCAGAAAAAACAATAGTTTCTATCGAAAAATCATGTAAAAACAATCCATTTTTCTGTAAAAACTCAAAAAATCCAAATAAAAATCAAAATATTCAATCGCCATTTTAATAATTCCGCATTTTTTTAACCGCAAACATTCCTTATTTTTACCTATCGTATTTAAACACCTTATATAATGGCAATCACTAGATTTAAAGCGCTTGAACTGGCACAATCACGCACGGGTATTCCGGTAAAACTTCCTACAGAAAAAGTATCCGATTATTATGGGAGCATGACCTTCAGTGATGAGGTAATGCGCTCTTTATTATCACCTGAAGCTTATTTAAAAATTAATACAGCCATTCAAACGGGCTCTAAAATAGATCGTGATGCAGCTGATGAAGTGGCGGCAGCCATGAAATCGTGGGCCATTTCAAAAGGTGCTACCCACTACACCCACTGGTTTCAACCTTTAACAGGTACGACCGCAGAAAAACATGACTCTTTCTTCGACATTGATTTAAGCAATGGAAAAGCTGTGGAGAAATTCAAAGGGTCCGCTTTAGTGCAACAAGAACCCGATGCGTCATCTTTCCCTAATGGAGGTATTCGCTCCACTTTTGAAGCACGTGGTTATACCGGTTGGGATCCATCATCGCCAGCCTTTATTATGGAAAATGCGGCGGGAACGGCTACTTTATGTATTCCATCCGTTTTTGTTTCTTACACGGGAGAAGCGTTAGATTACAAAACGCCTTTATTAAAATCAATCGAATTAGTAGATAAAGCAGCGACCGCTGTAATTAAAGAATTCTTTAACCGCGATGTGAGTAAAGTCATTCCTACACTA
>CAJCBY010000046.1 GCA_903960725.1 uncultured Cytophagaceae bacterium
AGTAATCAGTAGACAGTGGTCAGAGGATAGTACACTCACAACTAGATATTGACTACTGGTTACCGGCTACTGATTACTGACTACTGTCTACTGATTACTGGATACTGACTACCGGATACTGACTACTGGTTACCAGCATACTGATTACTGAATACTGACTACTATAGCCTAACCATCTCCCCCGTCCTCACCGACTCGTCGCACGCAAAAGCGATTCGTAAGCTATTCACTGCGTCCTCTAAGTGATCCGTAAGGTCAATATTGTCATTTATTGCTTGTAAGAAATAGGCTTGCTCGCGATCACAAAGTCCTTGGTGATCGGGTTCGTCGGTCAGATTAACCCATTCGTCTTCGCGGGTGAATTCATTCTTAGCATCAATGTCTGCATGATGCACGCGAAGGGATTCCGTTTTCGTGTGAGATTCGACGTCATCCGATTTGCCCTCGCCGCCGGCATTTTTAGCCACGATGGAAACGGAACCTTTTGGCCCAAAAACATCTTTCACAAAATAGGCATTCTGCGAGATCATGGGACCCCATCCTGCCTCGTACCAACCCACAGATTCGTCTTCGAAATGAATCTGAAGTTGCCCATAATTATAATTGCCCGCTGGAATATCTTCTGTCATTCGAGCGCCGATGGCGGAAACGCGAAGGGGTTTGGAGCGCGTCATTTGGCACATCACATCAATATAATGCACACCGCAATCGACGATAGGGCTTAATGATTTCATCAAATTCCGATGCACATCCCACATATAGCCGTGGGATTGTTGGTTTAGATTCATGCGCATCACTAATGGTTTTCCCATTGTCTTCGCGATTTCAATAAACTTGATCCAAGATGGGTGGTGGCGTAAGATATAGCCCACCACTAGTTTCTTTCCACTTTTCTGTACGGCATCGGCTACGCGAATCGCACCAGCGAGTGAATCGGCAATCGGCTTTTCTAAGAAAACATGGCAACCAGCCTCTAAGGCTGCAATGGAATAAGCTTCATGCGTATCTGGATAAGTCGAGATACAAACGGCATCTGGTTTTGAGTCGGCTAGGGCGGAGTAATACTCGCTGTACAGCTTTTGGCCCCCACCTAATGCTTCATTTAAAATGTCTTTACTATTGCCTGGGGAAACGAGTCCGCAAATTTCGAAACCTGCTACGTTTTGGTAGGCTTTCGCATGGGAGGCCCCCATGTTTCCGCAACCCACCACGAGCACGCGTATATTTTTCATAGTTCTTGATTTAGACCCTTAAATTAGGAAGAATGATTAGAATAATCGAAACTTAGCCTTTACAAATTATGCGCAACCTCCTTATTTTATTGATGCTTAGTACTTTGAGCCTTGTAGCTCAAAACAAAACGGGAATCACGGGTAAACCCGATACCTCCTTTACCAATTATTCGGCCTGGCAGAATTTGTTGAAAGAGGATCCTACAGTGCTTCTAGCCAAAGTTCAAAGTTCAAAGAGCAAAGTTCAGAGTTTTGTTTACAAGACAGTGGGTACACGAAAACTGGCGATAGACGAATATGCTATATCAACCTCTCGCATGCTGCCTACGTTGGTTTTTTTCCACGGCGGTGGCTGGAGAACAGGACATCGTTCACAGCATATTCCTTTAGCAAAAGCCTTAGCAGATCGTGGCTATCGGGTCTTTTTAGTCGAATACCGGTTGTCCACAGAAGCCTTGTATCCTGCGGCGATGTTAGATGCACAGGCAGCCTTGCAATGGGTTTCGAAGCGTAAAAATGTAGGAGAAATCTACGTAGCTGGTTATTCAGCAGGGGGCCAAATGGCCGCGCTGTTAGGTGCTGTACAAGATGAAAATACCTATGGTAAGGGAGTAAAAGTAGCCGGAGTGATCGATATCGATGGAATTTTAGCCTTCATTCATCCGGAATCAGGAGAAGGGGATGATAGCAAGCGAATATCAGCGGCAACCCATTATTTTGGCTATAATAAAATAGATGGCGAGGCCATTTGGAAGCAGGGTTCAGCTTTGAGCCATGTCACAAAAGCGGATCCACCTGTGCTTTTCTTAAATTCGGGTGTTGAGCGCATGCATGCAGGGCGTACGGATTTTATACAAAAGATGACGGATCTAGGGATTCATACGGAATACTTTACCTTCGAAAAATCGCCACATACGTTTGTATTAATGAATCACTGGTTCGATCAGGTGGTCGAACGGATGGA
>CAJCBY010000047.1 GCA_903960725.1 uncultured Cytophagaceae bacterium
TGGCTTTACTTCTGTGTTTGTGTTCCATTATTAATCTCTAGGGAGTAAAAGTCTTATCAAGCGGCTTTGTTTATCTTAAAAATTAAATGCAAAAAATGCTTAAAATTGTACTATTTGTATCTGTTTTCTTGAAATATTCCAAGAAACGGACGCAAATATAGTTCAATGTTTTAGATATCAAACAGCTTTGGAAAACTTTTCGAGAAAACGCTGAATGCTTGCGAATTAACGGTCATAATAATACCCAAAAATGATATTCATTTCATCTTCCGATGTCAGACCAAACCCAATATCCTTATTAGAATCATTCACATAGGTCGCCACTGATGTTAAACCCTCACCTGCTTGTAATAAAATTGGCGTATCGTAATTGATCACTTTAGGATGTTCCCAATCCGTATTTTCATAAATAACCTCTCCATCACGCGCGCCTCCTTTAATTTTAATTTGGAATAATTTCCCTCTTGCGTGGTAATGAGACGTCAGCGAGACAACTGCTACAGGCTTATCAAATTTAAAATCGCGGGTTATTGTGGTTGTTTTATTTGCAGGGAGGGTGAAACTGGTAGCATTAAAATCAATCATTTGGACGACCTTCTTCACCTGATCTGCTGGTATGGTGTAAAGATTCACATAATTTTCTCCGTACATATTATCTGAAGTCTTATTAAAATAATGTGGATTCAAATCAATGGAGGCATTCGTAGGCAACTGTATCGCCATCCCAGCTGGAAACGTATAATCTGAATTAGGATCAGTTCCGCCACCTAAAAAAATATGATTCGACATTTGAATTACGGTACCCACATTTAAAGAATTGTCCAAATTTCTTAAATCGCGAACTTCATTGAGGGCAGGAAGTGTTGATTTAGACCTAAAATCGTATAGCACCATATGGTGGCTGTTAGCCATTGATTTCAATTTAATACGCGATACATAAACCGGTGCAGAATTATTCAGCGGCCGACGAACAAACAACTCTCGCTCAAAATTAGGCGGAATAACAAAACGATCTACTTTCAGCTGAATCCCTGTTTTCCCCTCCTCTACCGGCGAAGCTAAAGGAGCAAAGTTTGCATCCACTACAAAACTTGGTGTTGTATCATCCAGTAAGCTTGCGTCCACAACGGATCCCGTCAAAGGTGCACCTGCATCAATCCATTTTTGGACAAATGCTAAGGCTCCTTTACTTATCGGTTTGCCACCTAATGGCATGGGTGCACCATAATTAGCTAGTCCATGATGACTTACATCCCAATTTAGTTTGTGATAAAGTAAACTTCCGACTGACGCAAATTTTCGAACACGTAGGATGGAATTCTTAACTGCAACCGGGTTAACTGAGGCGACACCCACTAAATTCGCATAGGAACTTCCTTTCGCAAGCACTAATCCATGCTGGGCAAAACCGGCATCTTTAGTAGATAAATGGCATCCGGACGTGGCGCAGCTAGGCGTCAGCAGTTTATCTTGAAGTAGATCAAATGAGGAGATAGCCGTCGTTTGGGGCCCAGGGGTAATGCCTTGGTCATTTGCCTCTTTCGAACAGGCAAAAGTTAAAGTAGCCAGTAGTACTAGCCATTTGTTCATCCTATTCATCTTCATCGCAAGGAATAATGATCTTGATTTTCACCTGGTTCAATTTTAAGTACCCTACTTAAAACGAGCAATACTAATTTACGAGATGCTAACCAATTTGGCAAATTACATTTAATCGCAAATTCTGATAGGGTGATTTGCTGATTTGAACGCAGATATTCCATTAACCAGCGTTCTATTTCTCCATAAGCGAAGGACATACCTTCATCATTTTCTCGACGTAAAATCTGCTTCATTTCTTTACTAGCCTGAATGGTACGGTCCTTCACCCGGACATAGCAAATAGGATGTGGATCTGTAGCTAGTTGAACAAAATGAGGTTTATCGACACTTTCATAGATTTGGTACACTAGAACTTCGCGTCCATTATCTAAACGGATTCGATAGGCGCGGTAGGTAAAGGCTGGGAAACAGTAGTTAGAAATGGCGCGCTCCAGTAAAAATTGCTCTTCCTCCGCGAATTTAACCCCTTCAATCACTCCCGCATCGCTGACGCCAATGAATAAATGACCTCCCTCTGTATTTGCGAATGCAACCAATTCCTTGATAATCTTCTCTGGGAACTTCACTTTCATCTTAAACTCCAGACGGATACCTTCTCCATGGCGCACAAGATTTCGCAGATTTCGAAGATCTAATAAGTTTTCGTCCTCATCACCTAACGAGTTATCCAATAAAATCTCTGATCCAATGCGCATAACACTCGAATTTAGGAAATTATTTTTTTATTTATTAGTATAGTTATTCAATAGACAATGTGTACCTTTGTAAAAAATAGGACAAAATGCATCTCAAAACGCTCGAAAAGGAATTACTATCCAGATCATTGCCTGAACGAATTCAGTTCATTTCCTCCTATTTTGCTGGCGAACGCCTTGTTTTCTCGACTTCATTTGGTCAAGAAGATCAGGCAATTACCCAGGCCATTGCTAGCACAAAATCGGCCATCGAAATCTTTACGCTGGACACCGGCCGTCAATTTCAAGAATCCTACGAATTAATGGATTTGACGATCAAAAAATACGGCATTTCTCTACAAACTTTTTTCCCAAACACCTCAGCGGTCGAATCTTTAGTCGCAGAAAAAGGATTTAACTCCTTCTATACTTCAGTAGAGAACCGTAAAGAATGCTGTTTTGTTCGAAAAATGGAGCCATTAAATCGCGCAGTACAAGGGGCAAAAGTATGGATTACGGGTTTGCGGGCAGAGCAATCAGAAAATAGGGCTGATATGCCCATCATCGAATGGGATGAAAACCGTCAATTGTGGAAGATCAACCCCTTAATCGATTGGAGCTTTAGCCAACTAGAGAATTACTTACAAGAACATAAAATTCCCCAAAACCCCTTACACAAGAAAGGGTTCATTTCCATCGGATGCGCTCCATGTACGCGCGCTATTTCGGAAGGAGAACATCCTCGTGCAGGTCGTTGGTGGTGGGAGAATTCCCAAAAAGAGTGTGGATTACACGCCTAAGTTATGCAGACAATACAAGACAAAATCGGTCATTTCCCTCGCCAATTAGAGGACGAATCCATCTACATCCTGCGGGAAGTGGCAGCGCAATTTGAGCGCCCTGCCCTACTTTTCTCGGGAGGAAAGGATTCCATTACCTTAGTTCGTTTAGCCCAAAAGGCTTTCTTCCCAGGTAAAATCCCCTTTCCTTTAGTTCACATCGACACGGGACATAACTTCCCGGAGACCATTGAATTCCGCGATTGGTTAGCGAAAGAAACAGGCGCGGAATTAATTGTCCGCTACGTGCAAGATTCCATCAACCAAGGAAAAGCAACCGAAGAGTCTGGAAAATATGCCTCGCGCAATGTACTTCAAACGGTAACGCTTTTAGATACGATTGAAGAATTCAAATTCGACGCGTGTATCGGTGGAGCAAGACGCGACGAAGAAAAGGCAAGAGCGAAGGAACGTATTTTTTCGGTGAGAGATGATTTTGGCCAATGGGATGCGAAGCGCCAAAGACCTGAACTATTCGATATGCTCAACGGCCGCATCGCGGTGGGCGAAAATGTGCGCGTCTTCCCTATTTCGAACTGGACGGAGTTAGATGTTTGGAACTACATCAAAGAAGAAAAAATGGAGATCCCCAGCATCTACTATTCGCATCAACGTCAGGTGATCGAGCGGGATGGAATGCTTTGGGCAGATTCTGAGTATTTAAATAAGGAAGCGGATGAGATTCCTTTCGAGGCAACTGTTCGTTTCAGAACGGTGGGCGACATGACGTGTACCGCAGCTGTGGCTTCAGATGCGACGGATATCGATGTGATTATAGAAGAGATTCTTTCGGCGGAAATTTCAGAACGTGGCGCGCGCATCGACGACAAACGTTCCGAGGCAGCGATGGAAAAGAGAAAACAACAAGGGTATTTTTAATTAATCAGAGACTAGAACACATGGATATTTTACGCATAGCTACCGCAGGTTCCGTTGATGATGGAAAAAGTACCTTAATTGGACGCCTGCTATACGAGACAAATTCGATTACAAAAGATAAAATAGAAGCCTTAGAAAGCGCATCCAAACGCAATGGACTAGACTGTTTAGATCTTTCCCTGCTAACCGATGGCCTGATCGCAGAGCGCGAGCAAGGAATTACGATCGACGTGGCGCACATCTATTTCTCTACCCCATCCCGTAAGTATATCATTGCGGATACGCCGGGTCACGTGGAATATACCCGAAATATGGTGACCGGTGCTTCGAACGTGAAGGTCTCTCTCATCTTAGTGGATGCACGCCAGGGCGTGGTGGAACAAACCGCACGTCACTTATCGATCGCCGCGATGTTGCGTATCCCGAAAGTGATCATTTGTGTGAACAAGATGGATTTAGTGCAATACCAAGAGTCTACGTTCAATGCGATAAAAGACAGCTTGGCGGAATTAGTCGCTCAGACCACTTTTGAAGGACAGGAAATCAGCTTCCTGCCTATTTCTTCTTTATATGGCCAAAACATCACACAGAAAGCCAGCGAAATGCATAGGTTTAGTGGAAA
>CAJCBY010000048.1 GCA_903960725.1 uncultured Cytophagaceae bacterium
AATACGCTTCGTGCTTTAGAGGAAGGTTTGGAAAACTTTGCGGGTTGTGCGGTAGTCATCTCCCACGATCGTTGGTTCTTAGACCGCATCGCGACGCATATTTTAGCGTTTGAAGGCGATTCACAAGTAGTTTGGTTTGAAGGTAATTATTCAGAATACGAAGAATCACGCAAGAAACGTTTAGGGGATACAACTCCGAAGCGTATTCGTTACAAGAAATTACAGTAATATGACATCAAGAGAGAAAATTCAGGCAGTCATTGACGAAATGGGTAAGGTGGTGATAGGCCAAGAACGCCTCATCAACCGCTTATTAGTGGGTCTTTTTACCGGCGGACACGTTTTATTAGAAGGAGTGCCTGGATTAGCTAAAACATTAACTATTAACACCTTAGCTAAAATTCTCGACCTTCATTTTCACCGCATCCAATTCACCCCGGATTTGTTACCTGCAGATTTAGTGGGGACGATGATTTACAATCCGAAGAAATCAGAATTTGAGGTCAAAAAAGGACCTATATTTGCCCAAATCATCCTCGCTGATGAGATTAACCGTGCCCCGGCTAAGGTGCAATCAGCGCTTTTAGAAGCAATGGCGGAGAAGCAGGTGACGATTGGGGATACGACCTATCCGTTAGACAAACCGTTCTTAGTATTAGCCACTCAAAATCCGGTGGAGCAAGAGGGCACTTTCCCTCTTCCTGAGGCACAAGTGGACCGCTTTATGCTCAAGGTATTCTTGAATTACCTAGACAAAGACCAAGAATTAGCCGTAATGCGTCAGAAGTCCAATATGGATTTCAACTACGAGCCTAAAACCATATTAACCGCAGAGGATATCGCTAAAATCCGAAAGGAAATAAACGAAATCACGATCTCGGAGACGTTAGAGAAATACATCATCGAACTCGTTTTTGCAACGAGAAATCCAGCGGAATATGGTTTGACACAAGAGGCGGGATATATCCAATTCGGAGCATCGCCGCGTGCGAGTATTCAACTGAATTTAGCTGCAAAAGTGATGGCTTATTTAGAAGGACGTGACTACGTTTTACCGGAGGACATCAAAGAAATGGCTCCCGATATCCTGAATCACCGCATCATCTTGAATTATGTGGCGGAAGCGGATAACATTACCACGCTTCAAATCATTCAATCGATTTTAAGTAGCGTCGCAATTAATCGCTAATTTTTTGGGTAAAAATGGGCTCTTTTTTGCTTTACTAGCAAATTAGATCTTATGAAATACCTGCTTATCCTTTGCGCATTCCTATTCAGTTTTACGGCCTCAGAACCGATGCGTGTTTTTCTCATTGGTGATTCTACGATGGCGGATAAAGTGTCTGCTGATTTTCCGGAGACGGGCTGGGGGATGCCATTTACGTCTTTCTTTAATGAGGCAGTGGAAGTTCAAAACCATGCCTACAACGGAAGAAGCACGAAAAGCTTCCGTCGCGAAGGCCGTTGGGCTAAGGTATTCAATCAGATTAAAAAGGGGGATTATGTGTTGATTCAGTTTGGCCATAATGATGCCAAAGTCTCAGACACCAGCCGATACGCCCCAGCACAAACCGATTTTCGCGAAAACCTTGTTCGCTATGTCCGCGAAACACGTTCAAAAGGCGGAATTCCCATCTTATTAACTCCTACGCAACGACGAAAATTTGATTCTACGGGCGTTTTTGTGGACCAACACGCAGATTATCCAGCCGTGGTTCGCGAAGTGGCTGCAGCCGAAAAAGTATTGTTACTCGATATAGAGAAGGAAAGTAAGAAATACATTGCAGCGGAAGGGCCTGAAGGTGCGAAAAAGATGTTCTTGCATTACCCAGCTGGTATCTTCAAGAAATTCAGTAAAGGGGTGGCGGATGATACGCACTTCTCTCCTTTTGGCGCTAAAAAAATTGCGTCCTTGGTCGCTGAAGGTATTTTAGCTTCGAATGAGCACTTGCGCAGTTTCCTTAAGAAGTCATCCTTCTCGCAGAAATACGTGTTTGAATTACCGAACGTAGCGACGACCGCGTTTAAAAAAGATACGTTTAATATCGTTACCTATGGTGCCGTTTCATCAGCTAGCTCTCTGAACACCTCAGCCATTCAGCAAGCCATCGACATCGCCGCGAAGCAAGGCGGTGGCGTGGTGCGCGTGCCTGCAGGTTTTTGGCTAACAGGAGCCATCACCTTACGCTCCAATATCAACTTCCATTTAGACGCAGGCGCTGTCTTGCAATTCAGCTCGGATGCAGCACAATACCCATTAGTCAGAACTAACTGGGAAGGGGTTGCAGCGATTAGAGCCCAATCTCCGATCACCGCGATAGGCGAACGTAACATCGCTATCACGGGTTCTGGTATCATCGATGGCGCTGGTGAGGCTTGGAGA
>CAJCBY010000049.1 GCA_903960725.1 uncultured Cytophagaceae bacterium
ACAAAAATTCGAATTTTTCACCCATATTTATGTTTTCATTTTATTTTAAGATGGAATGACGGCCTAAATCATGGATGAAATAAATCTTTTGTGGCATCAGCTCACTGATTCTGAAACCATTATCCGTTCTGGATTGATGGTAATTACCCTGATTGTTTTCGCTGAGAATGGCCTGTTTATTGCCTTTTTTCTTCCGGGAGATTATTTGTTGTTTTTGACGGGGGTTTTTGGAGGCACAGGCGTGCTGAAAGAGCCTTTAAGCTCGCTTTTATTGAGTATTTTTCTGGCCGCCGTCATCGGTTCCTTGGTAGGTTATCTGGTGGGGCGGTTTTTTGGCAAATCGCTGATGAATAGGCCAGATGGCTGGTTTTTTAAGAAGAAACACCTGGAATCGACCCGAGAATTTTTCGATAAATACGGATTTAGTGCGCTGGTGATTAGTCGCTTTTTGCCCATAGTACGGACGTTTACGCCCATTTTAGCAGGAATTAGCCACCTTTCTTGGTATAAATTTATTTTTCTGAATTTGGTAGGAGGCGCACTTTGGGTGGGCAGTTTAGTGACGGCAGGTTTTTATTTAGGCCAAAGAATCCCCGGCATCATCAACTACGTGCAGTACATTATTATTTTTTTCCTTGCCATCACCACGTTTACGGTGATTAAAGGTTATTTAAAGCTGAGAAAATGATCGAGCAATTTGGCTATGTAGCGGCATTTTTAGGCGCAGGAATTCTCTTCCTGGGTTTGATCTTAACCCTCGCCCGCTTCATCCGTCCAAATCGCCCGAATATCGAGAAAAATTCCACCTACGAATCTGGCGAAGCACCCGTAGGAAATGCGAACATCCGCTTTAATCCTCGCTTCTACGTAATTGCGCTACTTTTCGTGATATTTGAAATCGAATTGGTTTTCCTTTTTCCCACGGCCACTTTATTGAAAAATAAAGAGCTAACTGCAGCGGCGCCCGAGTTCCCTCTGTATGCGGTAGTCGAGATTTTGTTATTCGTGGGTATTTTAGCTTTAGGTCTAGCCTTTGCTTGGGTGAAAGGATATTTGAATTGGGAAAAACCTGAGACGTCTGCTGAAAAATTGAACATTCCGATCCCAGATAGCGTTTACGATAGCATCAGAACAACTCATTCCGCACCTAAAAATGTCTTATAAAACGCATTCCTTCTCTTCGCTGAACGCTTTCTCTACACTGCTACTCGATTATTTAGCGGAGAAGCCGGCGTTAAAGGAATTCTACGGCAATGGGCCACAGATTTCAAAGTTCAAAGACCAAATTTCAAAGAAAAAAGGGTTTCCAGTTGCTACACGTGAGGTTCTTCAGACAGTCTTAACGGAGCAATATGGGGCCATTGGGGCAGAGATGCCTGCGGTTGATTTAAAGGACGAAAATACCTTTACCGTCACGACAGGCCATCAGTTGAATCTCTATACCGGACCGCTGTATGTGATTTATAAGTTAGTGTCGACGATTAACCTGGCTCGAAAACTTCAGAAAGAATACCCCTCGCAGCGTTTCGTACCGGTGTATTGGATGGCGACGGAGGACCACGATTTTGAGGAGATTAATCACTTCTTTGCTTTCGGGACTAAATACGAATGGAATACTCCACAAAAAGGTGCCGTAGGTCGTTTTAACCTGAGCAATTTCCCCAAGATTCCTTTAAGAAACGAAATTTTCGACAAGGCTTATTCAGAGGGAAAAACACTTTCTGAAGCGGTTAGGATGTATATGCACGCGCTTTTCGGGGATGAGGGTTTAGTATGCCTCGATGCAGACGACAAACGTTTGAAGTCGATTTTCGCTCCTATCATGGAGGCGGATTTGAAGCAGCAAGTTCACGAACCCATCGTGCGAGCGACGACAGAGAAATTAGAGGCCTTGGGCTATAAGACACAGGTTTCGGCGCGTCCGGTGAACCTATTTGAATTAACAGAAAACGATCGCGTACGTTTGGAAACGGGGGATTCGGTGAATATCACCAAAGCCAGCCCGAATGTCATCTTGCGTCCCTTGTACCAGGAAGTGATTTTACCTAACCTAGC
>CAJCBY010000050.1 GCA_903960725.1 uncultured Cytophagaceae bacterium
ACCAATGGATAAATGACCTTCTTTTCTCCAGTCAAAAAATACCATTGACCCTTATTAGCGTCGAAGCGTTTTGCGTAGGCAGCTAACTTTTCCGGAAGATCAAATTTAGGATCAACTGAAATAGAAAGTAATTGAACCTCGGGATCTAAATGAAAAGCATCTTGAACGCGACTAAGCTGCGAGGTGATTTTAGGACAAATCGTGGTGCAGCGAGTAAAGAAGAAACTAGCAACGTAGATTTTACCCTTTAGGCTTTTTGAGTCGAATTTCTTTCCCGTTTCGTCCGTTAGGGAGAAGGATGGGATGGTTTGGAAAACGGTATCCATCTCTGCTTCGTTCCAACGAGGGTTCAAGCGCTTCGCCATCTTTATCTCTCCAGTCGTCGAATCGATGGCTGGAACGTAGCGAGGAAGACTAAAATGATTTGTGCCAAATGTCTTTAGCCCTATATAAACTAAGACAGGCACTATTAATACGAGAAATAATATGCCTGTCTTTTTATTCATTATCCAAGAAGGAAATTAAAATCAATATAAGTGACCACCTTCGTAGATCAAGGCTACTAAAAGCCATACCACGAAAAGTGTAGGGATTAAAACCATCCAAATCAAGGACTTCACTTCATGCTTTAAGTGCATGAATTCACCTACGATGTAGAATGCTTTCACAATGGTCATACCGCAGAAAATTGCTACACGTAACGTGTTAGCTGGCATCGTGAAGGCAATCACGAATTCAATTGCGGTTAAGATCAATAAAATCCAAAATGTTTTCCAAATCGCGCCAGTGTTAGGAGGTGCAATTTCTTTTTCTGAGGTTCCGTGTGCTGCGTGCGAAGCCATATATAAATCAATTATAAGATTAAACTAAATAGAAGAAGGTAAATACGAATACCCAAACTAGATCGACAAAGTGCCAGTAAAGACCTACTTTCTCCACCATTTCATAATGACCTCTACGCTCATACACACCGGTAGCTGCGTTGAAGAAAATCAAAACGTTCAAGATTACTCCTGAGAATACGTGTGTTCCGTGGAAACCTGTAATGAAGAAAAATAAATCTGCGAATGCCGGTGGTCCATATGGGTTACGAACTAAGTTCGCTCCTTCAATCGGTGAGCTAACGCCATCAATAACTTGTTTCGCGGCGATAGATAAATCTTCTGGACCGTGGATAAAGTGCGTCCACTCCCAAGCTTGTGAACCTAAGAAAGTAAAACCACCTACAATCGTCCAAAGCATCCATTTCTCTACATCCTTGCGATCACCGCGGTGTCCAGCTTCTACGGCTAATACCATCGTTACTGAAGAGGCGATCAAGATGAACGTCATGATACCTACGAAAACTAAAGGCAATGACATTCCATGTAAGAAAGGAACAGCTTCAAATACTTTTTCTGGAATAGGCCAGTGAGTCGTCGAGAAATAGAAATCCGCAGGAGCGCCTTCCCATGCAGGTTGGCTAAAACGAATCATTCCGTAAGTAATCAAAAGGGCAGAGAATGTGAAGGTATCCGATAAAAGGAAGAACCACATCATCAATTTTCCATAACTAGCTTTTAGTGGTTCAGAACCACCTTGCCATGTTAAATTTTCTGGAACCGCTGGGGCAGCGTGTGCTACTGACATAGGGGATAAGCTTAATTGTTAATCAATAAAAATACAAATAAATAAAGCCACAACGCATCTAAAAAATGCCAATATGTAGCGCAAATCTTAATTTGGGTCAATTGCTTTGCGTTTATCTTCAATCTAAAGGCAGCCACTAAAGCGAAAATTAGAACGACAAGGCCTGAAACAAGGTGTAAACCGTGTAAACCTGATAAAACATAGACAAAAGAACCGGATGGATTACCTACAAAATAAACGTTCATTTCCACTAATTGGATCCAACCGTAAAATTGCATTACTAAAAAGAGTAATCCGAGCACAAAAGTAATAGAAATACTCATTCGAAGTGCATTAAATTGGTCTTTTTTTGCAGTTAAAAGTGAGTAATGCATCGAAATACTGCTCAAAATTAAAACGCCTGTGCTATAGCTAAATAAACTAGGCATCTGGAATTCTACCCAGTTACCTTCGGCTTTTCTAACCAGGTAAGCTGAAGTGAAGGCTGCGAATAACATGATGATCGATACGATGAACAACCACATCGTAAAAATTTTCGGGTTGACCGAACGGGTTTCAGCCGGTTCGATCACATTCTCTGTTGATTTCATGATTTAAACTTTATCAAATAATAAGGCAATTTGTATGATAATTAAATAGAAAAAGGAGCCAAACATCATCCACTTCGCGGCCTTATCTGTGGGACGCATCATGAGGTAGAAGGTTTGGCATAAAAATAGAATTCCTGCTACGACCGTGATGATGGCAGATTGAATTCCAGTGATGTGCAATAAATACGGCACAAATCCCAATGGCACTAAAAAGAGCGTATAAATCATAATGGTGAAAGCCGTCTTAATGTCTTTCTTTCCATCATTCGGTAACATCTTAAATCCAGCCTTGCGGTAAT
>CAJCBY010000051.1 GCA_903960725.1 uncultured Cytophagaceae bacterium
AGTTGGGCAGTAAACTAGTGGTTAAGTTAGGGCTTAGCACACTTTTTCCTGAGGTTAAATTCGTTTGATCCAAGAAGGTAATCCCCGCTTTTGCTTTCCATTTTTTCGCGGTGTTGGTTTCATCGAAGAGTAATTCACCGCTCCATGTATTTAAATTGAAACGTAGGGTATTAATATTCTTACCCGCTCTCAAGACATCAAGCTCCCATCTTTCATCGGATTGAGTCGCTAGGGTGGCGATAAAACTACTATTGTTTGGTAGGGAGTAATGCCCTTTTAATTTTGCCAAATCATGCCAAACATCTTGATTAGGTCGATTAATACCTCGTATAAAATCAGTTGGAGTAAAGGCAGCTAAGGGTCTTTTTAACGCAATCGAACGTTCTAAGTCGGAAATATTCCCAATGTGAGATCCTTCATAAATACCGATTACACTATGGAAGCGGCTGAAAAAGAACTCGGCTCCCCCTCTTTTAGCGGAATAACCGAGGGCAGCTGAAAAATTCTCCTCTTTGATTCCTGTATTACTTAAATAATAATCAGCCGTTTGAATATTACCAGCCTCTTTAAAGGTTCCTTGCAAACGCCAACCCCATCCCTTCCACCGAGGCAAACCACCTTCTAGCATGCCTGAAATCACCCCTTGTCTGCCATTAGTGAAATAAATGCTTTCTAGGTTTCCTTTAATTCCGGACGTATCAGGTAGCGCATTAGGTTCTAGGAGAATAATTCCGCCTATAGCATCCCCACCGTAGCGCAAGCCGGCAGGCCCTTTAATCACTTGGATTCTTTTAGAGACGAAAGGGTCGATTTCGGGTGCGTGTTCGCTGCCCCAGTTTTGGCCTTCCTGTCTGACGCCTTGATTTAAAACAACGACCCTATTTGAATGTAATCCATGGATGATGGGTTTAGAAACCGTACTTCCCGTTTGCAAACTTTGTACCCCAGGTAAGCCCTTCAGCATTTCTCCTAACGATAGTCCATCCCGTTGCGAGCGTTCTTCAGCGGTCAGTTCTGATTTTAATTGAGACGTAATTTCATGTTTATGGCCTTGGACAAAGACCTCTTGTAAATGCTCCTCATGCGTGGACAAAAGAAAGTCTTCTTGATGTTCATCTTCTAGGTTAATGGTGGTTTCAATGGGGTCGAAACTCGCCATCTGGCAAATGATGGTGTATTTGCCCGGGCATAAATCTTTAAATTGAAATTGCCCTTTTTTATCTGTAATGCTAATTTTTTGACTTCCCTTCAGGGTGATATAGGCTCCTGGTATTTTTTCTTTATTCTCTTTAGAGGCCACCACACCTTTCAAGGTACAATGGCAGGATGTTTGGGCTACAGTGGGCAGCGAAACAAAAACGAGAAATAAAAGCAGGTATTTCATAAGATAATTGACTTAAAGGTACGTTAAATGCTGATTTTTTGCCAAGTATTCTCGCCTTAAAAGATGACTCATTTGATAGCGTAGATGAAATGGGTATTTACGACTTCTAAGCATGTTTAAAAATTTTGTTTAATCTTTTTTGAAAATTTTTAAACAAATTATTTGTTTTGTTTAATCTTTTTATAAATTTGTTGAACAAAACAGACGACCAATTATGACAGCTCTTGAGTTTACTTACCAGATAGGCACTTTTTCCAAGTTTTTACGCCCTTTCGCTTTGCGTTTGACGAAAGATGGAGATGATGCAAATGATTTAGTTCAAGACACGTTAGTGAAAGCTTTTACTAATCGTGATAAATACCAAGATGGTACAAACCTGAAAGCTTGGTTGTTCACGATTATGAAGAATACCTTCATCACACAGTACCAACGTATGGTGAGACGTAATACGTTCATCGATACAACAGATAATTTGCATTACATTAATTCGATGGAGTCGCTGCAAGAAAACGATGCGGTGAATTCTTTCGTAAGCGAAGATATTCAATCCGCCTTAGCAAAAATTGATTCTATGTACCGTGTGCCCTTCATGATGTATTTCGAAGGGTTTAAGTACCACGAGATTGCAGATGAATTAGACTTGCCTATAGGTACGGTAAAAAATAGAATTTTCATGGCGAGACGGGATTTAAAAAATCATCTCCACATGTATGCATAGATTTTTCAATAATAGGTTTTGATTAGTTTTTTGGTTAACAGAAGAAGTAAAAAGCCAGATTTTATCTGGCTTTTTCTTTTCCGTTAAATTAGGACGAGAAAGATTTTTTATTTGTTAATTTAGGGGATATTATGAAGAAAATAATTGTCATAGGTGCAGGTTTTTCTGGCCTTTCTGCTGCTACTGAATTAGCCTCCAAAGGTTATGAAGTGCAAATAGTAGAGAAGAATGATCACGCAGGTGGCCGTGCGCGTGTTTTTCAAGCGTCTGGTTTCACTTTCGACATGGGACCATCTTGGTATTGGATGCCAGATATTTTTGAAACGTATTTCGGACGTTTCGGTAAAAAGCCAGCTGACTATTATGATTTAGTTCGCTTGGATCCATCCTATTCTGTGATCCTGTCCGAAACTGAAACCATTGATTTACCTGCTAATTATACCGATTTAAAAACATTGTTCGAATCCTATGAACCGGGTGCCGCATCGCAATTAGACGCGTTCATGGAGCAAGCAGCCTATAAATACAAAGTAGGTATCCAAGAATTTGTTTGGAAACCGTCTCGAAAAATTACCGAGTTCTTGAGTTTGAAATTACTCGTGGATGCGATTCGAATTGATGTTTTCTCTTCGTTCTACAAGCACATTCGCAAATTTTTTAGTTCCCCCACGCTTTTGAAACTAATGGAGTTCCCTATTTTGTTTTTAGGAGCTATTTCTCAAAATACCCCCGCGATGTATTCGCTGATGAATTATGCGGAAATCAAATTAGGCACCTGGTATCCAATGGGTGGCATGCACCACATCGTGAAAGGAATGGTGGCACTAGCAGAGGAAAAAGGGGTAAAGATTACTTATAATGCAGAAGTGCAGGGCTTTGATATAAAGAACGGCAAAGTGTGTGGAATTAAAACGGCACAAGGTATGATGGAAGCGGATGCTTTCGTGGCAGGTGCGGATTACCACCACGTGGAAGAGTTGCTAGGGGATGGATTACGTAATTATGATGAAGCCTATTGGGATAAACGCGTGATGGCGCCGTCCTCTTTATTGTTTTACCTAGGGGTTTCGAAACGTCTGCCTAATCTAAAGCACCACAACTTATTTTTTGACCGTGATTTTACGGTCCATTCGCACGAGATTTATACCGATCCGGCTTGGCCTACTGATCCCTTATTTTATGCGTCTGCACCCTCTGTGACAGATCCATCTGTGGCACCTGAAGGATGTGAAAATGTATTTTTATTGATTCCGGTTGCACCAGATTTAGAAGATACAGAGGAAGGGCGAGAGAAGTATTTTGATCAATTGATGGATCGATTAGAGGCGCATTGTGGCGTTTCGATTCGTGATTCCATTGTGTACAAGCGCTCTTATGCACACCGTGATTTCAAATCAGATTACCATGCATACAAAGGCAATGCGTATGGATTAGCTAATACGCTAATGCAAACAGCGATTTTGAAGCCAACTTTGAAAAACAAACACCTAGATAATTTATATTATACAGGTCAATTAACGGTTCCAGGCCCTGGCGTACCTCCGTCCCTGATTTCAGGGATAGTCGTGGCGACAGAAGTGGATAAAGAATTAAACGCGTAAAGATGGATTTATATTTGCAGGTATCACTCGCCTCGAGTAAGTTATTGACGAAGGCCTATTCCACGTCTTTTTCACTCGGTATTCGAACCCTAGATGAAAAAGTACATGATGCCATTTATGCCGTTTATGGCTTCGTTCGACTAGCCGATGAGATTGTCGATACGTTCCATGACCAAGATAAAGCCGCGTTATTGCAACGTTTTCGGGAAGACACTTATCAAGCGATTGAAGAGAAAATTAGTCTAAATCCCATTCTTCATTCCTTCCAATGGGCGGTGAATAAATTCGGGATTGAACGGGAGTTAATCGATGCATTTCTGTACTCGATGGAGTTAGATTTGACTAAAAGGGATTATAGTCCTGCCGAATACAAGCAATACATTTATGGTTCAGCGGAAGTGGTGGGCTTGATGTGTTTGCGCGTTTTCTGTGAGGGTAACCCAGCAGAATATGCCTCTTTGAGGGAGGATGCCTGTGCATTAGGTTCGGCTTTCCAAAAAATCAACTTCCTTCGCGACATTCGCTCTGATTATGACGAGCGGGGTCGAGTATATTTTCCTGGTGTCGATTTTACGACATTTACGGATGAGGAGAAAAAAGAAATTGAAGCCGATATTCAGTTGGATTTCGATGCTGGTTTGCGCGGAATTCATCGCTTGCCTACCGTGGCGCGCAAAGGCTGCTTATTAGCCTATGAATATTACATTCGACTTTTTGAAAAAATTAAATCCTTGCCTGCGTCGCGAATTAAAGAAGAGCGAATTCGAGTAGCGGATTGGGAGAAGATGTTTATTTATTTCCAATTAGCCTTACGAAAGTAACGTGGAATTAATACTTCTTTTGGCCATCATGGCCTTTCTATATGCCTCCGTAGGACATGGCGGTGCCAGTGGCTACCTGGCTGTGATGGCCCTTTTTGCCATTGCGCCACCTGTCATGAAACAAACCGCACTTTTATTAAATCTAGGTGTTTCGCTGATGTCTTTCATCGCCTTTTACCGCCAAGGTTATTTTAAATGGACGTTGTTTTGGCCATTCGCGCTTGGTTCTATTCCGGCTGCTTATCTAGGCGCACGTATTCCATTAGCAGATTCAACTTATAAGCAGATTTTAGGAGCCTGCCTTTTTTTAGCGGTTATCAGAATTGTGGTAACGTTGAAAGAGTCGGAACCTCGTAAGCTAAACCTAGGAATTGGAGTTTTAGCTGGGGCAGCGATTGGTGTTCTATCCGGAATGATTGGTATCGGAGGAGGAATCATCTTAAGTCCTCTTTTATTACTTTTTCGCTGGGCTAACTTGAAAGAAGCGGCAGCTATATCGGCCTTGTTTATTTTCGTGAACTCGGTTTCTGGTCTAGCTGGATTGAAAACCTGGATTCCATTGGATCAATCTCAAATGCTGTATTGGCTAGTGGCGTCTTTAGTGGGCGGATTTTTAGGGGCACGGTGGGGAGCTGGGATTGCTTCGAATACGAAGGTAAAGTGGATTTTAGCTTTGGTACTTGTCATTGCTTCGCTTAAATTGTGGTTTGTATAAGTAGTTAAGATGATAGAAAACGTAAATCAAGATACGGGATTTGGGGAAAGAACCTCGGATATGGGTGGCCGAATGGTCAACAAGGATGGGAGTTTTAATATCAAACGAATCGGAATCAGTGTACGAGATCGTGCCAGTGGTTACCAGAGTATGTTGACGATGCCTCGTTGGCGTTTTTTGGCGATTATTTTCCTCTTTTATTTTTTAATCAATTGCTTTTTTACGGCATTGTATTGGCTGGCAGGACCATCCGGATTGGAAGGGGTGGAGAATGTCAAGTTTTGGGGAAGAATTAAGGAGTTGTTCTTCTTTTCAACTCAGACATTTACTACGGTAGGTTATGGCCGCGTGAATCCGGTAGGGGAATTAACGAATTGGATTGCGGCAGTTGAATCATTAATTGGATTTCTTTCATTCGCCATCGCGGCAGGTCTATTGTATGGTCGCTTTTCCCGGCCTAGATCCTTTATTCGATTCTCAGAAAGTATGGTGTTTGCGAAATACCGTGAAGGTCACGCATTCATGTTCCGTTTGGTTTGCTTCAAAGATGACCACTTGTTGACAAATGCGGAGGTTAAGTTGAGTGCGAGGATAGTCACGAAGAACAAGGGGTATCAATTCTTTAATTTGAAATTAGAGCGGAGTCACGTGGACAGCTTGGTGTTAAACTGGACGGTAGTTCATCCGATTGATGAAGATTCCCCTTTTTATGGTTTGTCCCAAAAAGAAATAGTGAATCTCCAGCCCGAAATTTCTGCCTTTCTATCCGGTTTTGATGAGGTGTATTCGAGTGTCGTCGTAGCGCGCGCGTCGTATGCGATCAAAGACTTTAAGTTTGGCTTTCGATTCTTGCCTATGTATTTCAGCAGAAACCAGCGGACCGAACTAGATCTTTCAAAACTAAACTTGATTGATCAAGAATAAAAAAAGCCCCGATCTCTCGGGGCTTTTTAATTTAATTTTTCGATCCAGTGACCGCTCCAGCCTTCTCTTTTGCGTTCTTGGCTTCTTGCATCGGGTTAGCCCCTCCGCTATATGTTCTGCCCTGCATCTTGAATAACTGAACCTTAGTAGGTTGCGCCGGCTCACGAGGGAATGCATTATCCTCTGTATCGATGTCTGCGATTTCGTAGAATGGATCTAATGTCCATTTCACTACCTTCTTCGAAGTAGGAATGATTTTCTTCGCTGTCACATCGTTCAAGCGCCAAACCTCTGCTGGGAAGCGTAATACCTCCTCTGAACCATCTTCGTAGTTCAAACGAACGATGACAGGCATCGGTAAACCACCTTTATTCTTGAAGTTGACTACGTAGAAGTTTTTGCCTTCTGAAACTAATTTCTTCTCATCCTCATTCAAAGAAGCCATATAGTCTTGGTAACGCTTCTTTTCTGCCTCAGTCGGTGCGAAACGATCATAAGTATTGTAGAAATCCGTCAAATCTGGATTTTCCTCCACGACCGTACGCTTGATATCCGTTTTATTTCGAATCGAAGACATCGTTTTAGCCTTAGACTCAGCCACCGCTTTATCCCCAGCTTTCTTGATTGCAGGATCTTGCGTATCTATCCCGAACCATTCTACTGTCTCAATCGACTGATTCACAGGCTCCGTTCCATAGAACCAACCTCTCCAGAACCAATCTAAATCAACACCTGACGCATCCTCTAACGTACGGAAGAAGTCAGCTGGATAAGGTTGCTTGAACGCCCAGCGACGTGCATATTCTTTAAATGCATAATCGAATAATTCGCGACCCATGATGGTTTCACGTAGGATATTCAACGCCGCAGCAGGTTTGGCATAGGCATTATTTCCAAAATCCATGATATTCTCCGAGTTCGCCATAATAGGCACTTGGTTCTTCGAATCTAAACGCATGTAGGGAACGATGCTTTGTGCCTCTCCGCGACGTGCTGGGAAGTTACGATCCCATTCTTGCTCAGCTAAGTATTGGCAGAAGGTATTTAAACCCTCATCCATCCAAGACCATTGACGCTCGTCTGAGTTTACAATCATAGGGAAAAAGTTGTGGCCCACCTCGTGGATAATGACACCAATCATTCCGTTCTTCACATTCTCAGTATAGGTCCCATCGGGTTCTGGACGACCCCCATTAAAGGAAATCAT
>CAJCBY010000052.1 GCA_903960725.1 uncultured Cytophagaceae bacterium
CGGAAGTGCATAATATCACCGTCTTGAACGACATACTCCTTGCCTTCTACACTTAATTTACCCGCGTCTTTACATCCAACCTCTGTTTTATACGCCACATAGTCTGCTAGCTTTATTACTTCAGCTCGAATAAATCCACGTTCAAAATCCGTGTGAATTACTCCCGCAGCAGCAGGTGCCTTCCAACCTTTTTGAATCGTCCATGCACGTACTTCTTGCACACCGGCAGTGAAATAAGTAATCAGGTTTAATAAATGATATGAACTACGGATTAATTTATCTAGACCAGACTCTAGTAGACCATATTCTTCCAAAAACATCTTACGATCATCCATGTCTTCCATTTCGGCAATTTGGGCTTCTAAAGCTGCACATACCACTACCACTTCCGCATTCTCAGGTGCTACATTAGCTTTCAACTCATCCACATATTGATTTCCTCCTGATGCAATAGAAGCCTCGTCCACATTCGCCACATAAATAACCGGCTTATCGGTTAATAGGTATAAATCTCCGATTGCGGCATTACGTAGATCATCATCCATCACAACAGTTCTAGCTGATTTACCTTCCTCTAGCGTTGCTTTAAATTGCTGTAAAGCGGCTAATTCGGCTTTTGCCTTCGCATCCCCAGCCTTAGCAGCTCGTTCTGTTTTACCTATTTTTTTATCTACAGAATCTAAATCTTTGATCTGTAATTCTAAATCAATTATTTCTTTATCACTAACCGGATTAACACGCCCTTCGACATGAACAATATTTTCATCTTCAAAACAGCGAACTACGTGAATGATGGCATCCACTTCCCTGATATTTGCTAAAAATTTATTGCCAAGGCCTGCACCGGTTGATGCCCCTTTAACTAAACCAGCAATATCAGTGAATTCGATAACAGTAGGTAGAATTCTATTTGGATTAACTAAATCGGCTAAAATATTTAAACGCTCATCTGGAACCGTTACGATACCTACATTCGGTTCAATCGTACAGAACGGATAATTCGCTGCTTCTGCTTTATTGGAAGAAATAGCACTAAACAAAGTTGATTTACCCACGTTAGGCAATCCGACAATTCCACAAGTTAATCCCATAGTATTTTTAAAAATGAAAGCACAAAAGTACGGCTAAAAATCAAAAAGCCCCTGATTTCTCAGAGGCTTTTTAAAATATTTACAGAAAGCTTACTCCCATTTTAGGTCTGTACTTCCAAACTCATCTTCATCACGGTTAAACGAAGAGAAATCAACATCAGGCATCAACTCAGTTTTTACATGATTTACCGCCTCATTCAAACCCTCAATGAATTTATCAAAATCTTCTTTGTATAAAAACATCTTATGTTTCTCATAGACAAAGCCATCTTCTTTTTGGTGTCTACGACTTTCAGTAATTGTAATGTAATAATCTTGCGATCTAGTTGACTTTACATCAAAAAAATACGTACGCTTTCCAGCCCTAATGCGTTTAGAAAATAATTCTTCTCTATCTCTTTCTTCCACAGGTATTAAAAATTATGGTTTCACAATGTGTAAATCTACTATTAATTCTAACACACTCAAAAAAAATAGAAAAAATTAAGCTTCGCCCGAAAAGCTAAGATTTCAAATAATCAATATAAACTGCCATCTTTACCTGCAGTTAGTCGTTTTAAATGATAAAAATATCGTCTATATTACTATTTTGGGTA
>CAJCBY010000053.1 GCA_903960725.1 uncultured Cytophagaceae bacterium
ATACGTATCTACGACCTCTTTTCCTATTCCTAATATCTCAAAGATCTGAGCACCCTGATAGGATTGCAAAGTTGATATTCCCATTTTAGAAAAAATCTTCAACAATTCTCCATTAACAGCTTTAATGTAGTTGTATTCTAACTTATCATAGCTCAAATCTTTGTTAACAAAACCTTGATCTTTCATAGCTTTGATAGTCTCAAAAGCCATATAAGGATTAATTGCGCTAGCACCGTATCCAATTAAAGTTGCAAAATGATGGGTTTCCCACACATCCCCAGCTTCAATAATAATTCCTACTTTGGCTCTTTTTTTTGTTCTATTCAAGTGATTATGAACAGATGCTAAGGCTAATAAAGAAGGTATTGGTGCGTGCGAGCTATCAATGCCGCGATCGGTTAATAAAATAATCGAATAGCCATCATCTACCGCATCTTCTGCATACTGATTTATTCTATCCAAAGCTTTCTTTAAGACTCCCTCCTCTTCAGAAGCACGGAATGTCATGTGAATGGACTTTGTTTGGAAATTCTCGTGATCAATCCAACGAATCTTTTCTACCTCTCTATTACGTAAAACCGGTTGCTGGATTTCTATTTGCCTGCAATGGGACGGACTTTCCTCTAAAAGATTTGATAAACCGCCAATATCAGACAAGAGCGACATCACCATACGCTCTCTAATAGGATCGATTGGTGGATTAGTTACCTGAGCAAATAGTTGTTTGAAGTAAGAGGATAAATGTTGTGCCTTTTCAGATAATACAGCTAATGGAGTATCAATACCCATAGAACCCAAAGCTTCCTTCCCTGTTTCAGCCATTTGAGCTAGAACAATACGAATATCTTCCGTTGTAAAGCCAAAAATTTGTTGTCTAGAGACTAATTCAATAGCCTTCGGTTGTCTATACTCAGAACCTGCTTCGGGAAGATCTTCTACCCGAATTTTGTTATTCAAAAGCCATTCACCATAGGGTTGTTGTTGACAAATTGTCTCTTTCAATTCTTCATCTGGAATGATTCGACCTTGTTCCATATCCACAACGAACATTTTACCAGGCTGTAAACGTCCTTTAGAAACAATCGTTGCAGGATCTAAATCAAGTACTCCCGCTTCTGATGCCATAATTACATGGTCGTCGGATGTAACCCAATAACGAGATGGACGCAAACCATTTCTATCCAAAGTAGCTCCAATCATCTTGCCATCTGTAAATGAAATGCTGGCAGGGCCATCCCAAGGCTCCATCATGGCTGCATGGTACTCATAAAAATCTTTTTTGTAGCGCTTCATACTCTCATTGCCATCCCATGCTTCAGGAATTAGCATCATCATGACGTGAGGTAATGAACGACCTGTTAGATATAACAATTCGATTGCGTTATCCAAAATGGCAGAATCAGATTGCCCAAGGCTACACACAGGAAGAATCATATCTAACTCTTCCGGAGTAAAATACTTACTGGAGAATAAAGCCGATTGTGCTTGCATCCAAGATGAATTTCCCTTTACCGTATTAATCTCTCCATTGTGTGCAATAAAACGGAACGGTTGAGCTAATCTCCACTCTGGGAATGTATTAGTAGAAAAACGCGAGTGAACAATGGCTAAGGCAGAGGTAAAGTTCTCTTGGAATAAATCAAGAAAATAACCTGGCACTTGCATAGTTGTCAACATACCTTTATAAATAATGGTACGGCACGACAAGGATGCAAAATAAAATTTGTTATCTAAACCAGGAATCGTCTCATTCAGCAACTTAGAAACGTATTGTCTGAATACATACAATTTTCTTTCAAAATCAATATCAGTTGAACAATCCGCTGGTTTTTCGAGAAATAACTGTTGTATAGATGGTTCTGCATTACCTGATTCAGCTCCAGCTATTTCCGAATTATCCACAGGTACGATTCTGTAGCCTAAAATACGCAAACCTAATTTCTTGGATTTGCGTTCTATCACTTCTTTACACTCTTTAATTAAGGTTTCATCCTTTGGAAAAAACACCATGCCTACACCATAGTTACCAAGGGAAGGCAGAGCGAAACCTAATGAGCCAGTCTCTTCTAAAAAGAATTCATGAGGAAGCTGTAGTAGAACACCCGCACCATCTCCTGAATTAGGATCGCAACCACAAGCTCCACGATGATCCATACGGATAAGCATCTTGATGGAATCTTGAACAATACGATGTGACTTGATCCCCTTCATGCTGGCTACAAACCCAATCCCACATGCGTCGTGTTCAAATTCTTTTCTGTACAAACCTACTTCATTCGTATCTCTCATGGGAAACTATAAATATTCTAATAAAATAAATAATAAATCAAAAGGAGGATAACAAGCAAATGATGTTATCATAGGTAGATTATATACCTAATTTCAAATTTAATTAAAAATAAATTTGGCAAAACGCAATAAACACAAAATATTCTTCTGAAAAGAAATATTCAGAAAAGCGACACAAAAAATCTTGGTAAAATACTATTTAATCGTAATCCTCTCCGTATGAATCCCCAAATTCACTCTCTCCAGCCGTATCATCCTCATCTTGAAACTCATTTTCTAAATCATTTAAATAGATGGCATCCACTCCTTCTTGAACGGTATTCAACAAGGTAAGATTTTCAATTTTAGCTGCATCTAGTCGCTCAGCTATTGAGTCATTTTTTGTCACCACCACAAACAAACCACCTTCATTGGTACAAATCTTTGTTCCTTTTCTTATAGCAGAGACACCGTATCCGTCTAGTTCATCGATTTTGGAAATGTTAAAGATCATATTAGCATAATCTTTCTTGAATAATAGCCGAATAGCATTTTCTAATTCCTCTGCATTTGCAGCAATTAAATTCTCTGCCTTCCAATCAATTACGGCATAACTTTCGTTTTGTTCGAGTTGAAGTGAATTTCCGTTAGACATTTTTTAAAAACTGGATTGTGTTGTTATAAATACGATTATATAAGTCTTCTTGAGGTTCTTTCTTAAATTTCAAACCTGTAATCTCTTCATATAATAAAATGTAGCGGTCTGAAATTTGTTGAACAAATTCATCCGTAATTACAGGGATACTTTGGCCTTCTTTACCTTGAAAACCGTTTGCAATAAGCCATTCACGAACAAATTCTTTTGACAATTGCTTTTGAGGCAAGCCCTTAGCAAATAACTCAGCATAGGGTTCTTTATAGAAATAACGGGAGGAATCAGGCGTATGAATTTCATCCATTAACATGATTTTATCATTATAAAGACCAAATTCATATTTTGTATCCACTAAAATAAGCTGTTTCTCAGCAGCCATCTCCTGCCCTCGCTGGAACAATTGGTGAGTAATGGCACATAACTGATCCATATGTTCCTTTGAAACTATTCCTTGTTCTATAATAGCAGCTACTGATATATCCTCATCATGACCTTCACTAGCTTTCGTTGTGGGCGTAATGATAGGAGTAGGTAATTGCTGATTCTCTAGAAGACCATCAGGCAAAGTAACACCACATACGACACGATTACCTGATTTATACTCTCTCCAAAGATGACCAACTAAATACCCCCTAATTACCATTTCAATCGCAAAAGGTTGGCATTTTAATCCAAATGCTGCATTGGGATCGGGTGTAGCTAACAACCAATTCGGTACGATATCTGCGGTCTTCTCTAGAAAATAACGTGCAATTTGATTTAAAACTTGACCTTTAAAGGGTATTAATCTAGGCAAAACAACGTCAAATGCGGAGATTCGATCCGATGTAACCATTAGCAATTGATCCCCAATACCATATACATCGCGTACTTTACCTTTGTAATAAGATGTTTGATTAGGAAATTGGTAAGGAGTTGAATTCATAACGACATTTAATAGATAAGGTTTTTTTGCTTTTTCTTCATTAAATCGAGTAAAGATAATGCTTCTTGCGTATTATTTTTTTGTGTTTGGCTCATCATTTGAGCCGAATTAGATTGCTTCTTTACGCTGTTTTTGGGATAATAAAAAGCGAACAATTCATAGGCTTTTATCAAAGTATCCAATTGCCCATTTTGGATGATTGATTGATGTAAATCTGCCAATCCAGACGGCGATTCACCATACTTAGCTAAATAATGACTTTTTAAAATATCGTCAGAAACTGAATTACCGGATATCGAAACTCGATTACTTTTCTGCTTAGTAAATTCTTTATTTCTGAGCTCTAAAGTTGCCACAATAGCCTCAATTTCTGGATTATTAAATAATCGTGAGTGTAAAATGGATTGAGCGCTAACTAAAGCTTTAGGATATTGACGATTTTCAATGAGACTATTTAGTTGAATAATTTCTGCATTGTAATCAGAGGTGGACTTAGAAAAAAGTCCCTCGTAAAAAAGCAAAAAAAGATAAAATAGTGTAGAAAACATCTAAATCTTAATCCCTTTTACAGGAAATACAACATCTAATAAAACCAGTAGCAGTAACAAAATTACTAAATATAGTGGTACAAAGGCAGTCTGACTCCAGCTATTAAAGTAATTTTTTGATAAGAAAAATTCTGAGGAGGAATTTAAGTCTTCATTTACCCATTGATTTCTTTGGTATATAAATAGACCAAATTGATCTTTCGATGGTTTGTAGTTTAAACTCTCCTCAAAGTTTCTTTTAGGATACACAAATTTCGCATCTTTTGCGTGCTCGATTAAACTGACAAATGATTCCCGGTTTGTAGACGGTATAAATGATTGCCAATTAGCCTTTCTTTGATCATAGACTACTAATTGATAGGCTCCATTAGGTGACATTTCAACCACTTTATGCGTGATTTCATCCCAAGTTTGATTCGAAATGTTGGTAGAAACAGCCACTAGTATTTTAGGTTTGTTATTCTGTTCTACCGAAACACGTTGCTTTAAGATAATTGTACTGTAGGTAAGAAATAAAAGAGTAACAAGCCCGAAAAAACGCAGGATATATTTAAAAATGAGAACTCTCGATATACTATATACCCCTCCTTTGGATATATAGTATTTATAGGCTATCAAAAAGGATGTGATAACATATAAACTCAGTAATAATACGCCTAACTCCTTTAAATTCATATTTAGGGGGAATTCAATAAAATTAAATTGCTAATTTTACAATTCTTCTAAATTTAGCATGGATATATTAAAAAGTAAACGTCTCGATCACCTTAAGTACGAAATACGCGGACCTGTGTATGACAAGGCGTTAGCATTACAAAATCAAGGTTACAAAATCACCTCTTTAAACATAGGAAATCCTGCTGCTTTTGGGTTCGAGACTCCTGATGAGATAGTCCATGATATAATTGTAAATATACGAAATGCTCAGGGATATGTTGATTCCAGAGGATTATTTGCTGCTAGAAAAGCAGTAATGCAGTATTATCAAAATTTAGGAGTTAAGAATATTTTAATTGAAGACATATATATTGGCAATGGAGTTAGTGAGTTAATCTCTTTAGTAATGACTGCCCTACTCAATACAGATGACGAGGTATTAATTCCATCCCCTGATTATCCACTTTGGACAACTGTAGCAGGTTTAGCTGGTGGAAAAGCGGTTCATTACGTATGTGATGAGTCAAATGGTTGGGCTCCAGATATAGCTGATATGGAATCTAAGATTTCCGCTAAAACAAGAGCCATCGTATTGATTAATCCGAACAATCCTACAGGTGCAGTTTATTCGAAAGAGACCGTTTCTCAAGTGGTTGAGTTAGCCGCAAAGCATCAATTGGTGCTTTTTGCGGATGAGATTTATGATAAGATATTATTTGATGGAACCACACATCATACCGCCGCAGGGTTATCCGATGATATCTTAATCATTACGATGGGTGGTTTATCTAAGAATTATAGAGCCGCTGGTTTTAGAGGAGGTTGGATGATTTTGACAGGTGCAAAACACAAAGCTAAATCATATATTGAGGGTTTGAATTTTTTATTTAGTACCCGACTTTGTGCGAATGTAATTACTCAATACGGTATTCAAACTGCTCTCGGAGGTTACCAATCAATTAATGATTTAGTGGCAAAAGAAGGGCGTTTAAATCGTCAAATGAACCTTGCCTATGAGCGAATGAATGCTATCGATGGAGTAAGCGTTGTGAAACCAAAAGGGGCATTATATCTTTTTCCTAAAATCGATCTATCTAAGTTCAATTTCGAAGATGATAATCATTTTGTGATGTCATTATTAGAAGAACAAAAGATTCTAGTTGTAGGTGGACAAGGTTTTAACTATTCAGGTAAAGATCATTTTAGAATAGTTTTCCTTCCACACGTAGAACAATTGAGCGTCGCTTTAGACAAAATTTCGTTACATTTTGAAAACTACAGAAAATGATTTTTGACCAATTTTCTCGTAAGCAGAAGCTTTTTATATTCCTCTTCGGAATCTTTTTAACGAATGCGATTGTAGCAGAGATTATTGGCGTAAAGATAGTTAGTATTGAAAAAACGCTAGGGTTCTCCCCTCTTCATTGGGCAACACCTTGGGGAGAGTTTTGGGATTTAAATCAAACGGCTGGAGCTTTGAATTGGCCTTTGGTATTTATAACCTCTGATATCATCAATGATTACTTTGGAAAGAAAGGGGTTAGATTTATCTCATTTACCACTGCCTTATTTATCGCCTTTTCATTTTTAATCATTTATTCAGCTACTTTGTTAGTTCCGGCGGACTTTTGGGTGGAGGTAAATAAGGGCAATGAAAATTTCAATATAAATAGCGCGTTTGCTAGGATTTTTAGACAGGGTTTAGGTATAATTTTAGGGTCTTTATCTGCTTTTCTCTTTAGTCAAATAATTGACGCACTCGTATTTGAACGTATAAAGTCACGAACTGGATCGAAACATATCTGGTTAAGAGCAACAGGCTCCACCCTAATTTCTCAATTAATCGATAGTATACTGGTGATTGGAATTGCCTTTTACTTATTTGGTAATTGGACTTTTGCGCAATGGATGAATGTCTCGTTCAATAATTACTTTTACAAATTTTTCGTAGCTATATTATTTACACCCGTACTTTATTTAGCTCATTGGTTAATTGAAAAGTATTTAGCTCAAGAGAAAACGCTTTAAGTTATCCACGATAATAGCTGTTGAAATTCCTACATTTAGGGATTCTGCCATGCCAAAAGATGGAATAGTAATGCGTTCGTCTAAACTCTGAATAATCCCCTCTCGAATACCATTGGATTCATTACCTAAAATAATAAAGCCTTTATCTGGAAACTGATATTGGTGAATATTTTCTCCATTTAAAACTGCTCCAATTTTTTTATACTCCTTATTTTCTTTAAAAAAGACAGGTAAATCTACATAGGTGAATTCAATGCGCGAAAAAGAACCCATGCTTGAAATAATCACTTTTGGATTATAAAATTCGGTACAATCCTCTGATAAGACGAGTTGTTTTAATCCATACCAATCACAAATCCGAATGATAGATCCTAAATTGCCTGGATCTCGAATGCCATCTAGGACAATAGTGAATCGATCTTGAATTTGAAATGATGGAAATTGCTTTTGTTGAACAACGGCAACGCCTATTTCGTTATTCACTAACGTGCTTAATTTTTGGATACTTTCTGCATCTAAAAAATAAATTGGCGATTTACAGTTTTGACCTATTTTATCCGCGAGGGATACTTGGGATTCATTTAAAACAAAAAATTCAATTATAAAATCAGATTTAACTAACTCGAGTATCGACTTCTCTCCTTCCACTAAAAATAAATCATTCTCTTTACGTCCTTTTTTAGAATGTAGGGAATTAATTAACTTTATTTGTTTATTCGTTAGCATATCTTGAAGAATCAATCAATTATCGGTTTTATTGTTTTAAGTTTTGGGCTCATATCGTGTGGCACCTACCATGCATTTGAAATTCCCACACCCATCATAAACCAGGTAAATATTAGTGGTAATCAACAAATAGCTAAAACTGATCTTCGCGCAAACGTCTTAGGGCTAAAGAATTCATACCGCAGATTACTTCCTGCAAAATTATACACTTATCTGGGCATTAAAAGGAAAAGAAAAGATTCTCTTGGGCTTAAACCAAGTTTTATACAATTTCTTAAGTCCCCAAATCCGTCATATAGTGCCTCGTGGTTGACTACTAATCAATCGCAACTTCTACGTTATTACCGCGAGAACGGCTTTTTAAACACGGTAATTAAGCCTAAAGTGGATACAATAGGCAACTTAATTAACGTACGATTTAATATAGAGGAAGGGGAAGCCAGCTATTTTACAAAAAACGATTCAGTATCAGTCGATAACCCAATATTAGCAGAGCATGTAAATACATTCCTTAAAGAAAAAAGTGTAATTCGTCCCATGGGTCGACTTAAACTTTCCTCATTGAAGGAAGAGAAAGAAGAATTAAGTCACTATTTGAGGAATGAGGGATATTACTATTTCTCCACTGATGCCATAGGTCTGCGAGTAAATGACCTAAAAGATTCCACTCTTCATCGAATATCCCTATATTATAAAATCCCTGAGTTTAAAAATCATGTGGTTATATCTAATTATGATCGCTTGTATCGAATTGGTTTACCCACCTTTTCAATAGCGGATCCCTATGGTAATCCCTTACTTAATCTTCCTATTCGCAAACTGAATAAGTTAATTAACTTAAAGGAGGATGATTTATATTCTGTGGATTTGTTTAATCAAAGTTTAAAGAACATCTATTTAACTGATCAGTTTAAAACAGTTTCAATTCGATTTGATACAACAAGAACACGATTGTTCCCTAAGATTGAGTTATTCCAAAATGAGAAATACAATTTTAGCTCTGAATTAGGAGGTAGTGTTTTTCGAGGAATACCGGGTCCTTTTTTAACTAATTCATTTAAAATTCGACGTTTATTTACCACGCTAGATTATTTCGATTTTTCTACGAGAATCGGTTATGAAGCTCAATCAGGTTTTATAAATACGTTAGATACGCGGAATAACTTGGAATTAAATGTCTCAGCCTCAGTTAACTTCCCTACCTTATATTTGCCGAAAAGTATAGTATCCTTAATCGGATCTCATTATGGTGCGAGGACTTCAGTAGGAGTTGGATTTGACTATATAAATAGACCGGAATACCAACGAACTAATTTCTCAATTTTTCAGCGCTATACGTGGCAAAAATCGGAACATAGTTTTTTTACGTTCTCCCCTGTTGATTTAAATATTCTAAATACAAATTATCCTAGTACGACAACGTCTGATGCCTTTATCGATTATCTACAAGAGTTAAAAGAAAAAGGAAATAATTTATACCGAAGTTTTAATCCCAGTTTTGTTTCCAGTGTTTCCATGCAGTATCTCTACCGAGATATTCAGCCAAGTAATGAGTTGAAAAACGGTAAAATTTTTCAAATAGGATTAGAATCAGGCGGGTCTACATTGAATTTTATGCCTAATTATCGGTTTAATTTCGTGACAGACTTTTTAAAAAGCAGTGAGGAAATTCAATTCTATCGATTCTTGCGATTCAACTTTGATTTCAGAAAGTATAAATTATTGGGCGTAAACCGTCAATCTCAACTTGCCTTCAAATTAGTTGGTGGTGTCGCTTATTCTTATGGCGCAGATAATGGGTATCAGCTGCCCTATGAGAAGAACTTCTTCATCGGTGGACCTTCGAGTGTCCGCGCATGGAAACCACGTCGTTTGGGCCCTGGTTCCTATGTAGCCGCTTCTAATTTAGTAGAACAACCAGGAAGTATTCTGTTAGAGAGTTCGCTTGAATACCGCTTTAAGTTGTTTTCCCTCTTTGGGCAAATGAATGGAGCCTTCTTTATCGACGCTGGAAATGTGTGGAACTTTAGTCAAGGTAACCCTGAAATAAGTACACATTTTAAATTGAATGAATTTTATAACCAAATAGCAGTAGGGACTGGTTTTGGTCTACGCTGGGACTTTGATTTCTTTTTATTACGACTTGATTTAGCTACAAAGGTGATTAATCCCGCAAATCCTACAACTAAAAAATGGGTTCTGCCACAAACTTCTTTCGAAGGAGGACAAAACCCAATTGAATTTAATATTGGTATTGGATATCCTTTTTAAGGATTATTTGCGTGCCATCACTTTAATCGCTTTCGCTACGATAGCCTCTGCATTTAAACCGTACTTTTCCATTAATTCTGCTGGTTTTCCTGATTCCCCAAAGGAATCATTAACACCTACAAACTCCATTGGTGTTGGATGCTTCATAGCCAAATATTGTGCTACAGAATCCCCGAGACCCCCATTGTATTGATGCTCTTCAGCCGTTACAACACATCCAGTCTTTTTAACTGAAGCTAAAATAGCTTGAACGTCTAAAGGTTTAATCGTATGAATATTGATTACCTCTGCCTTTATTCCTTTTTCTAATAGGGCTTCTGCTGCCTGAATAGCCTCCCAGACTAAATGACCTGTGGCTAAAATAGTCACATCTGTACCTTCCACTAAGTGTACGGCTTTACCTATTTCAAACTTTTGATCCTCCGGCGTAAATACTGGAACTACAGGACGACCAAAACGCAGATATACTGGACCTTCGTAATCAGCAATGGCGATAGTCGCTGCTTTTGTTTGATTGTAGTCACATGGATTAATCACTACCATTCCTGGTAACATTTTCATTAAACCAATATCTTCCAAAATTTGGTGCGTAGCTCCGTCCTCGCCTAGCGTTAAACCGGCGTGTGAACAACAGATTTTGACATTCTTTCCAGAATAAGCAACTGACTGACGAATCTGATCATATACACGACCAGTTCCAAAGTTTGCAAATGTCGTTGCGAAAGGGATAAAGCCCCCTAAAGTCAAGCCAGCTGAAATACCAATCATATTCGCCTCTGCGATACCTGTTTGGAAAAAACGTTCTGGGCTATTTTTGATAAATCCTTCTAATTTTAATGAACCAATTAAATCAGCACATAATGCGACCACTTTAGGGTTATGCTGACTTAAATACTCCATACCTGCTCCAAAACCCGAGCGTGTATCCTTTTTTGTTTCGTAGGTAAATAATGCCATTTCTATCTGATTAATAATCGCCTAAAGTTTCTTCTAATTGCGCTAGCGCGTCTTGTAATTGTTGGTCATTTGGAGCCACTCCGTGCCATTTATGAGAATACATCATAAAATCAACACCAGCACCCATTTCCGTTTTCATAATAATCATGATAGGAGAACCTTGTCCTAATTCAGCTTTGGCCTTTTTCAAAGTATTTTGAATATCCTCAGCATTATTCCCGTCCATACGCATCACATTCCAACCGAAAGCCTCATATTTTGCTTGTAAATCACGATTACTCATCACCTTCTCCGTAGGACCATCAATTTGCTGACCATTTTCGTCAATGAAAGCAATCAAATTATCTACCTTATGATGTGGAGCATACATTGCCGCTTCCCATACTTGGCCCTCATTTTGCTCTCCATCCCCCATTAAACAAAACACAGTTGATTGATCACCATTTAATTTCTTTGCTTGAGCTGCTCCTATAGCTACACTAAGCCCTTGTCCTAAAGAACCAGACGCAATGCGAATACCCTCCAGGTGCTCATGCGGTGTGGGGTGTCCTTGAAGACGAGTGTCAATTTTTCTAAACGTAGCTAATTCAGCCGTAGAGAAATAACCACGGCGAGCTAATACACTATAAATTACAGGGGAGATATGGCCATTGGACAAGAAAAACAAATCCTCATTTTTTCCATCCATGTCGAACACCACTTTTCCAGCTGAATCTGTTTTTAGATGCATGGTATTAAAAAACAGTTCTACTAAAAGATCTGTACAACCTAATGATCCACCAGGGTGACCAGACTGGCAACCGTGAACCATTCTTAAAATGTCTCTTCGAACTTGAGAACTAATTTTTTGTATTTCTTGTGTTTGCATGGTAGGTGATTAGTGAATTTGAGAACTGTGATTCTTGGTATCCACTTTTTCGATTATGTCAATAATAATTCCTTGTTCGTCAATTACGAAAGTTGTTCTAGCTACACCCATGTATTGTTTTCCGTACATGGACTTCTCTACCCACACCCCAAAAGCCTCAGCAATTTGATGATCTGGATCAGACAATAAAGGAAAAGCTAAATTGAATTTTGATTTAAATTTTGTGTGTGAAGCATTTGAATCGATGCTCACTCCGACTACTTGAAAACCTTTAGCTGTAAGAGCAGGCAGGTTTTCATTCAAGTTACAGGCCTGTGCAGTACAACCAGGCGAATTGTCTTTGGGATAAAAATACAGGACTGTTTTTTTTCCACTGGGGATAGAAAAGTCATTTCCATCTGAATCCACCATCGAAATAGTAGGAGCAGCTTGACCGATTTGTAATTTCATATTATGAGATAGTTAATTCAAATAATGAAGAACCCTCTAGTGAACCGGATAGGACATCGCCAATTATCACCGGGCCTACACCTGCTGGTGTTCCTGTGAATAGATAATCCCCCGTTTTTAGGGTAAAGTACTTAGAAACTTCTTCAATTAATTCAGCCACCTTCCAAATCATCAACTCAGAATTTCCATCCTGAACTAATGAACCATTTTTATACAAAGCAAACTGAATTGGTTTATCTAAAACGGATGGATCAAAAGGCTGCATGGAACTGACAAAGGCAGAACCGTTAAATGCTTTCGCCTTCTCCCAAGGGAGCCCTTTCTCTTTTAATTTACTCTGAACATCTCTGGCTGTAAAATCAATACCTAGGCCAAAAGAATCAATGTACTTGTGCGCAAACTTCGCTTCAATATTTTTGCCCACTTTACCTATCCTAAAAACTAACTCTAGCTCGTAATGAACATCAGAGGAGAATTTAGGATAGTAAAAGTGACTATTTGCATCTAATAAAGCCGTATCGGGCTTTAAAAATACCACTGGTTCCGTAGGCCTTTCATTCGATAATTCAGTGATGTGATCTACGTAATTACGACCGATGCAAATTATTTTCATAGCTTATTTCAATACTTCTGATACTAAACGAGCAGCATCCTTTAATAATACAGCCGAGAATACTTTCAAGCCAGAGTTATTAATGATTGCAGCACCTTCTTCTGCATTTGTTCCTTGAAGACGAACAATGATAGGGATATTAATCTCACCAATGTTTTTGTATGCTTCAACCACTCCATTTGCAACGCGATCACAACGAACGATACCACCAAAGATATTGATCAGGATAGCTTTTACATTTGGATCCTGTAGGATAATACGGAAACCAGCTTCAACCGTTTTAGCATTTGCTCCACCCCCTACATCAAGGAAGTTAGCGGGATCGCCACCAGAAAGTTTAATAATATCCATGGTAGCCATGGCTAAACCAGCTCCGTTTACCATGCAACCTACGTTACCATCTAATTTAACGTAGTTAAGATCATTTTCAGATGCTTCTACCTCTAAAGGATCCTCTTCTTCAATATCACGTAAAACCGCTAGGTCTTTGTGACGGAATAAGGCGTTATCATCTAGATTAACTTTGGCATCTACCGCTAAGATTTTATCATCAGACGTCTTCAACACAGGGTTGATTTCAAACATAGATGAATCAGTCTCAACGTAAGCACGGTATAATGATTGAATGAATTTAACCATTTCTTTTAAAGCAGCACCGCTTAAACCTAATGCAAAAGCTACCTTGCGTGCTTGGAAGTCTTGAAGACCTACACGAGGATCAATCCATTCTTTAATAATTTTTTCAGGGCTGTGCTCTGCCACTTCTTCGATATCCATTCCACCTTCCGTACTTGCCATGATCACATTGCAAGCCTTCGCGCGATCTAATAAAATCGATAAATAGTATTCTTTCGGTTCAGAATCTCCAGGATAATACACATCCTCAGAAATTAAGACCTTGTTAACTTTCTTTCCTTCAGGACCCGTTTGATGCGTAATTAATTGCATTCCCAAAATTTGAGAAACACGCTCTTTTACCTCATCTAAGTTTTTAGCTAGTTTAACACCGCCCCCTTTTCCACGGCCACCCGCATGAATTTGAGCTTTAACAACAAACCATCCTGTACCTGTTTGAGCTTTTAACCCTTCAGCTGCAGAAATAGCTTGATCCACCGAGTCGATCACCACTCCTTCTTGAATGCGCACTCCGTAACCTTTTAAGATTTCTTTCGCTTGATATTCGTGAATATTCATTTAGTAAAATTTTAATTTCGTGAAATTACTATTTATTTGCGTAAATATTAAATAACCAGTTATACATTCATAGATTCTAAAAAAAAGACAAAAAAATGTTAGAATTAAAAAATATTTCCAAAAGTTATGGAACGCAATTAATTCTAGACAACATCTCTTTGCAAGTCAAAGATGCAGAAATGGTTAGCATTCTAGGACCATCAGGATCTGGCAAAAGTACTTTGTTACAGATCATGGGCTTGCTAATGAAAGCAGATTCTGGACAGATATACTTAGATGGGATTAGTTATGAATCTTTAACAGAAAAAGATAAATCTACTTTTCGAAATCAGAATCTTGGTTTTGTATTTCAATTTCATAATCTGTTAGGTGAATTTTCCTGCGAAGAGAACATCAAGTTTCCTCTGTATATAAAAGGAACGAAGCTAAGTGAAGATGATGTGGCATTGTTTGACAAAATTGTACAAACCTTAGGTATAGAACCTAT
>CAJCBY010000054.1 GCA_903960725.1 uncultured Cytophagaceae bacterium
AGCCAGAAAAAAGCTACAAGAAAATATTACCTTCTTCCGTGAAAACTGCCATTCAGATGCCTGGGGAGATAGTAAAACGGCCATTCAGACCTTTTTCGTTACCGGAAACGAGGCCGTGCGAGCTAAAGCTGCCTCCGCCAGCGAATTCGCCATCAAACCCATCGTTTACCCTACGGTAGCGAGGGGCAAAGAGCGAATCAGGATCACCCTGAGCGCAACACATACAACAGAACAAATAAAATCACTAATTCAAACACTCGAATGAAACAATTTATCGTCGCCGGAATCGGAACAGAGATCGGAAAAACAGTCGTATCAGCCATTTTAACGTCAGGATTAAATGCAGAATATTGGAAGCCCGTACAATCTGGGGATATAGCCACTGGGGATGCCTACTGGATCCGAAATTGGGTACCATCAGCCACCATTCACCCGTCTACATATGCGCTTACACAGCCCTTATCTCCGCACAGCGCGGCTGAAATAGATGGGGTAACGATTCAATTAGAGGATTTTAAAATTCCTACAGACCAGACCTTGATCGTCGAATTAGCAGGAGGAATCATGGTGCCCTTAAATGATCGCCAAACAAATTTGGATCTCATTAAGCACTTTAATTTGCCAGTCATTCTCGTGAGTAAAAACTATTTAGGCAGCATCAATCATACCTTATTAAGTTATGAGCTATTAAAACAGCACGGAGTTCAAATGGCCGGAATTGTGTTTAATGGACCCGAAAATCCGTCAGGCGAAAAGTTTATTTTGAACCATACGGGATTGCCCCTTATTTTGCGCGTACATTCAGAATCAGAAATCAATGAGGCGGTTATCGCTTCTTATGCCGATAAAATTAATGTCTAATTCAAATTTGTCATCTCGGGATGCGGCGGTCATTTGGCACCCCTTCACGCAACACCAAATTGAACCTGCTTCAATTCCGATTGCGAGTGGGAAAGGCGCCCACCTTTTTGGTACAGACGGGAAAAGATACATTGATGCGATTTCATCCTGGTGGGTGAATACACACGGGCATGGGCATCCTTATTTAGCCCAAAAAGTATACGAACAAGCCCTACAGCTCGAACAAGTCATCTTCGCGGGTTTTACCCACGAACCGGCGGTTCGACTTTCTGAACGCTTATTAAGCCATTTGCCGGCAAATTTCGAACGCGTTTTCTTCTCGGATAACGGCTCCACAGCCGTAGAAGTGGCCATCAAAATGGCCTTGCAATTCTTCCATAATCAGGGAAACAACCAGCGTCGAAAAATCATTGCCTTTGCAGATGCTTACCACGGGGATACCTTTGGTGCGATGAGTTTAGGTGCACCTAGCTCCTTCAATGATCCTTTTCAGGATATGCTTTTCGAGGTCGAATTCCTTCCAAGTCCTCAAGATACGGAAGCTTGCCTTGCTGCTATGTCCTCTTTAAACTCGGACGATTATGCTGCTTTCATCTTTGAGCCCTTAATTCAAGGCGCAGGCGGAATGAAAATGTACGAGGCATCTACCTTGGATACCTTAATTCAGATGGCGCACGAAAAAGGGATGTTCTGCATCGCGGATGAGATTATGACCGGATTCGGTCGTACGGGGAAGTGGTTTGCTATGGATTATTTGGCCGAAAAACCGGACATCGTTTGTTTCTCTAAAGGCTTAACGGGCGGTATGATGGCCATGGGTTTAACCCTCTGTAGTGAAAAAATATTCCAATCATTCCTGTCAGATGACCGCAGAAAAATGATGTTTCACTCTCATTCCTTTACGGCAAATCCATTAGCCTGTGCTGCAGCCAATGCGAGTATGGATTTGATGGAAAAAGAAGAAACCTGGGCGTCAATTGCGCGTGTGGAAGCACGCCATCGTGCTTTCGCTATAACGCTAGAAAATCATTCCATCCTAAAAAATGTACGAATTCATGGGACCATTCTGGCCATGGAAGTGGAAACGGGAGAAACAGATGGCTATTTACACTCCATCCGAGATGATATATACCGCTACTTCTTAGAGCAAGGAATTTTGATGCGCCCTTTGGGAAATACCATCTACATCCTCGCCCCCTATTGTATCGAAGACGAGGATCTAGCGTATATCTATGAGAAAATTACGGCTTTTGCGCAGGAACTAATTTAGTCGACTGCCACGAAACCATTTGCCAACGCTTGTCTGCGTACACGAAAACATCAGTGAAACGAAGTCGTAAAGGTGTTAGCGTACCATCAGCTGCTTGTTGTTGAATCAAAATAATACCTGTGTTAATCCCCGTTTTCCCATAAACGCGGTGTTGCATTTCCTCTGGTGTGATGGACAAATAACTAGATTTCCCCGAGAGAATCGATGCGATATACGTTTCTTTCGAATCTTGCACACCACTTGAATGGAAATACACTAAATCTTTATGCAACACAGACTCTAAACCAGCCTTATCCTTCGCCACCATCACTTTGAACCGGTTTAATTCCGCTTCTTTCAGCGATTCTTCGTTTTGAGCAAATCCTAGCAGCGGTGCCAAAAGCACAATTAAAATCAATAACTTTTTCATCTTTATTTTTCTTTTAAAACGCAACTGCGTCCATTATTTACTCAAAATTAAATCAGCCGCCTTCTCCGCGATCATCACCACCGCCGCATTGGTATTTCCTGAAATCACATCCGGCATGATGGACGCATCAGCCACACGTAATCCTTGTAAACCTCTCACACGCAAAGTCAATGGGTCACAAACCGCCTCCATATCTGTCCCCATCTTACACGTTCCTACTGGATGGTAAACGCATTCTGTGGCCTGTTCGATGTGTTTTTCGATCAATTCCTCACTCCAAGGTCCAGCAGGATAATTCAATTCGGATCCTTTTCTTAAACCGTCAAAAGCACTAGATAAAACGATATCCCGTGCGATACGCACCCCGCGTTTCAACGTTTCGAGGTCTTCCTTTTCCGAAAGATAGCGGGGGTCGATCACTGGTGCTTCGTTATAATCAGCCGACCGAAGGCTAACGGTGCCACGACTTTTGGGCTTTAACAACGTAGGCAAAATGGTAAAGCCATCGCTTAATGGCATTTTACTGTAATCGTACATATCCGCTGACCAAGCCGAGGAGAAATGAAACTGCAAGTCTGGCACATCGGATTTATTGACTGAATCAAAAAACGCAGCCGCCTCTAAAGGACTCGAAGACAACGGTCCTTTTTTATGCAGGGTATAATCCACGTAGTTCTTAACGCCCAAAGCCACATTATACGACTGCCCTTTCGTGCTAGCCTGCGCATTCATATTGACAAATAAATGATCAGATAGATTCTTGCCCACTCCTTGTAGGTCTAGGCGCGAGTCGATTCCATGTGCATGCAATTCGGACGCATCCCCTATGCCAGATAACTGCAAAATTTGTG
>CAJCBY010000055.1 GCA_903960725.1 uncultured Cytophagaceae bacterium
AGTTTAAATCCTTGGTACAAACAGCGTGAAATGCCCGTTGCACCTAAGGAAAGTTTCCAAGAATGGTATAAGAAACGATGAGCGCAATAGATCAAATTTTAGGTAAAATTCAGTCGCTTGAACCGATTAAACATCCGGGTGACTTTAAAGGTGCGTCTGAGGATTTTGATTTTAGAACCGCTTTAGCAGTGGTGGGTGCGCGTATTATGACTAAGGAAGAATTGGAAATCGAGTTTCCGGGTAGGCGGAGATTTGATAAAACGATGGATGGACTAAGTTTAGCCGAAGTCGAAGTGTTGGAGATTGATGGGGAATTCGGGGTGGCAGAAAATGGAGCGATTTGGTTGACAGAGGATGCATTACCACATCGAGTGGCGCCGTTTATTTGCCAACATCTAGTCATCAACGTAAAAAAAATAGTTCCTCACATGCATGCAGCTTATGAGGAACTAGGAAAAGTGAATTCGGGGTTTGGATTGTTTTTATCAGGCCCTTCTAAGACTGCTGATATTGAACAATCACTCGTAATTGGTGCACATGGTGCACGAAGTTTGACGATTGTAATTAATTCAAGTATTTAATTATATCTGAAATTTTATATGTAACGGTCGTTCCTCCTACGGCATCACAAGCCTCCGGAAGGTTAAATTCGATGTGAAATGTGATTTCATCGTCATTAAAGTCAATGCCTAATTCATTCATCTTGTAAACGGGAAGGCTGCCAAAATCGCTAAAGCAATCCCTTGTTTCAGCTTCTGTTGAATAAACAGTATAATCTCGTTTGATTCGTTCATTGATTAATTTCAATAATTCTTTTTGATCTAAATTGAACATAGACGAGTTTTGCACCTTAACGTACTTCCCATTTTTGTTCTGGAAAATTTCATAAATCCAATACATTTTTCCGTTTCGATCATTTGCATAACCCGTACTTACCGTTTTGAAATTATTGAACAGGCAGGTTTTCTTTGTTCCATGTCCCTCTTCATTTTCAAATTCTGTTTCCATACAAGAGGCATTAACATCGCTAATAGCAGCGGCTTTTTCAGTTAATAAAAAAGGTAATAATTTATCGCTGTTTGCTCTATTCCAATTCCCACTAATTCCTTCAGGACGGTAGGTGCCATTAAAAGTGCCTAAAAGTTTGTCTGATTCTGAATATTCATTTAAAATAATGGATCCACTTTCGTCGATGGTCCCCGCTACTTTTATGGGAGTTCCTATCGTAGCGTAAGCGTAACTTCCACTTAACACATTTCCTGTTTTGGTCAGTGTCATAGTGATTTGGTATTTATTATTAATAGACCCTTCATAACTTTTTTTGAAATCAGGGATGTCTATTTTCTGACTGGCTTTTAAAGAATCAGCTGCCAAAGAATCTGCTAGGGATTTGTCTTTTTTTGATTCACATGAAGCTAAAAAAAGAACTCCTAAAATGAGTGCGAAGTAAGGGAAGTTTATTTTCATAATAGTCTGATTATTAGGCGAAATTATGAGAAAAATTTAAATAGTGTTAATTTTATCTTTAATTACGTTAGTTTTTTGCAAGGATTTTACGTTAAATAAACGAAATTAACCCATGAGGAGTTTTATATACTTTTTATTCTTTTTTTGCTTTTTTTCTTATTCAGGATATTCCCAGGAACGACATTTGAAAAACGCAAAGTCGTTCATCGAAAAAGGGACATTTGATAAAGCTTTAGAGAGAATTGTAACCTACGAGAATTCAGTAGGTATAAAATACGAGTCTATCTATTATCGGTATTTGCTACAATCAAGAATGGCAAAAACGATAGCTGAAGTTGATTCTGCCATACATTTGCTACAGCTGGCTAAAACGATGTATACAGAGGATTCAGATGAAAAAAAGAAGACATCTTTTTGTGAGGATTTGCAAATTTGTAGTTCTGATTTCCCCATTATTAGCCAAGAATTAGACGATCGTCTTTATGAGCTTTGTAAAAAGGATAATTCAATTGAAAATTTAAATTGGTTTATTATTAATCAATACCAGAGCCCACACTTAGGTGAAGCTAAATTGTTAAGAAATAAAATAGCTTTTGGCCTTACTTTAGCTGAAAATACAGAAATAGGGTATATAAATTTCACAAAAAAATACCCGGATTCTGATGAATTTTTTATTGCAAAAGATAGTATTGAATCTATTAATTATTCCCTTGCTGTGAAAGGAAATTCCATTGCCTCTTTCCAACAATTCATTGATAAGTTCCCTCGTTCACAGAAAATAAATAGTGCTAAAGCTAAATTATGGTTCATCGCTTATAATGAGGCTCGTAGCCTAAATACGAAACAATCCTATCGTGATTTTATTCGCAAATATCCTGCATCTGATTTAGTATTAAAGGCTCAATTAGCCATTGAATTATTAGATTGGGAGGTGGCATTAAAGGAAAATACAAAAGAGGGTTTTGTCTCTTTTACTAATTCATATCCTACTTCAGACAGACGAAAAATAGCTCTCGAGAAAATCGAAACTTTCGATTGGACTAGCGCTCTTAATGAGGATTCAAGTCTGGGTTATGAACAATTTTTAAGGGCTCACCCTTTGAGCGATAGAAAAAGGGATGCGTTAGCTTCTATTGAGAGATTAAAAGTGGTAGTACCTTATTTGACTTCAAATCTTAAGTACAAATTATACGACCCTAAAAGTAGAAGTTTCGTTTCAGAAACGTCATATGATAATATTGAACCTATTGATAAGGAATTATTAGTTGTCACAAACTTAGGTAAAAAAGGATTGGTTAATAAGCTAGGTCAATCGGTTACTATTGCCACCTACGATTGTTTTTGGCCTGTTGGGTCCACCCATTTAATTTTTCAATTAGGAACTAAATTGGGATTAATGGATCGAAAAGGGGAGATAGTCATTCAGCCAATTTATGACGATTTAGATGCGCAAGGGGATTCCTTATTAATTGCTTCCATTAAGACGGGGAAAATTGTTAAGAGGGGATTAATAGACTTAAGTGGGAAAATTCTCATTGAAAATAAATTTAGAGAATTGACTGTTATTGGGAATGATCAAGTGATTGTAAGTTTGGATAGAAAAGTGTTCTATTTATCTAACGCCAAAGGTCAATTTTTGAGTATTCCTTTTTCATCCATCAGTGATTCGCGCGTCGTAGTAAGCAAAGGGAAGTACGGGCTTATTAACGCTCAAGGGAAATTTGTTATTCCAGCTATTTACAGCACGTTGTATCCATCAAGTTCGGGCTATTTTTTTGCTGAAAACGCAGAAAAAAAGAATGGATTATTGGATTCATTAGGGCGTGTGGTTATTCCATTTGACAAACATTCAATTAGTAGTGTGGGAGAGGATATTTTTGCAATAAATAAATCACCTAATGCAGATAAATCAACTTATAATTTATTCAGTGTAAAGACTAATAAGTTAGTTAGTTCTTTCCCATTTGAACAAGTAGGGCAATTCTCTGATGGGTTGTTGCGCGTTAAGTTGGCGGGAAAGAATGGATATGTCAATAAAGAGGGGAAGCTAGTAATTTCAACCGTTTATGATGATGTGGATATTTTATCTCCACCATTCGATGATGACTTTAGTCAATACCTTACTCAAGATATGCATGGCGAAGAAGAAGGTGATGGGCCAGGGGAAATAGAGGAGGAAGACTATGTGAGCGTGTATTGCTACACGGAAAGTCAAGCATTGAATTTAGCCCCTATTTATCCTACTTCTTTAGGTGATTTTTCAGGAGGATTAGCCAATGTAGCTATTGGTGAAAAAGTGGGATCCATAGATAAAAATGGTAAAATTATTGTGCCTATTATCTACGATTTTATTACACCATTCAGAAATGGATTAGCTGTTGCCGTTACGAAAAAAACAGATGAAGAATTTGTGCCAGTTTTAATTTCGAAAACGGGTCAAATAGTTTTTGAAGGGTCTGTAATTATGACTTGGTTAGATTACGACAGAGTGCTTTTAATTGATCGTTCAGGGAATTTAGTGGAATACTCGGTACAAAATAATAAATACAAATCCATACAAGGAGAAATTTCTAATATTCAAAGATATAAGGAGTACATAACCTTGGAATACAAGGGGGCAACTATTTATTCTTCTATCGATTTTCTTACCTGGTATGCGGACAAAAAAATTGACTTTTCAGATTATGATGCGCAGCAATTTGTTCAATCAGGAAATACGCATAGGTTAGCTAAAGAATACAATGAGGCTTTACTTGATTACCAAAAAGCTTTGCGGAAATCGCCGAATAATTTTGAAGCATTACTCGGAATTGCAGAAAATTACAAAGATCAAAACAGTAGTTATAATGCGATCGAATATATTGATAAGGCTATTTTAAATGCTAATAATTTTCAAAAATCGAGAGCATTTTCATTGAAATTTGAAATCTATAAAGGGCAATCAAATTGGACGGAAGCTATAAATGCTGCCTCTCAAATTATTGATCAAAATTTAGAGGAATACAATAAATCACAATGGTATCTTGATAGAGGATATTGTCGGATGAGGAGTAGATCTTTCAGTGATGCCATTGATGATATTTCGACTTCTTTCCAAGGTGAAAATCCCGTTAATTCTGCTTATGCATATAATTTAAGAGGCATCTGTTATGGAGAATTGAAAATGTATCCCTATGCAGCAGCTGATTACAAAAAAGCGACAGTTTTGGGTGAAAGTCAAAATGATTCTAATGAAAATTTGGGAATATTCTTTACTAATTTAGGTTACACCTATTTAAAATTAAATCAAATTTCGAATGCCCAATTAGCCTTTAAAAGAGGGGCAGGTCTTGGAAATCAAAGTGCTGTTCGGGAACTAAGGTTCAATAGTAATTTCAAATAAATGAGAGGTCTACTTTTTATTATTTTCCTATTCATTTTTCAGTCTTGCAATCAATCAAAAGAATTGAAAAAAGCTGTGCTGAAAAAGAAAAATGAAGTGGTTTTATTGCCTGATACATCTGATTCAAGTGTGTTAGAAAATTTGACTTATGAAATTAAATTAGTGGACTCATCAGGTCCATCTTTGGGAACTATTTCAACAAAATATTTGCCAGAAAAAGGGGTATTGGGATTTAGAGGATCATTAAATCGGGATATGGTTTCGGAAGGTCGATTAGCGAAAAGGCCTATAGAAGTTAAAATGGATTGGGAATTTTCTACTGCTTATGATGGCAAGAAAACTAAATTTGGTGTTTGGGGTGGAGGAAATGGATGGACAGGGCAACCTTTAATTATTAATTGGGATTACAAAGGGATTCCGGCTACTGCACTCGCCAGTAAACCCAATGCAAAAAAGGAAGTCATTATAAGTTCTTTGTGTGGTAAAATTTATTTTTTGAATTTCGAAAATGGAGAACAAGTGAGGCCTTCATTGGATACCCATAATCCGATAAAAGGGACGGCGATGTTTGACCCAGATTATACTGGAAATTTATTTGTCGGTCAAGGAATTAATGAAACGGGGGAGTTTGGGTTTCGCGTTTTTGATATGTTTAAAGGGAAATTAGATGCCTTCGTTTCTAGTACAGATCGAGATGCTCTAAGAGGATGGGGAGCCTTTGATAGTTCTCCGATTAAAGTAGGTAATTATTATTTTTGGCCTGGTGAAAATGGTGTTTTGTACAAGTTTAGAATGCTGAATGGCAAGTATAAATTACACTCGAAATTAGTTTATCACTCGAAGAAGCCAAGTAGATCTACGTTAGGTATAGAGTCAAGTTTATCTGTTTACAAAAACTATGGGTATTTTGGAGATAACCAAGGTAATGTGGTGTGCGTGAACTTAGCAACGCTAAAACCTGTTTGGTATTTTGATAATGTAGATGATTCCGATGCTACGATTGTCATTGAACAAGAAAAGGGAATACCGTACTTATATATCGGTTGTGAAGTGGATAAACAAGGGGAAGTAGGGTTCTCTTATTTGAGGAAATTAAATGCCTTGACCGGTCAGGAAGTTTGGTTAAATAAGATTCCTGCTCAATCAATTGTATTTAAAGAAAAGACCTTTAATGGGGGTATGCTTTCTACTCCATTGTTAGGCAAACACCAAGCAAAAGAGTTACTCTATGTTTGTATTTCTCAACCAGCAAAAAGTTCCGCAGGTCAACTAATGGCTATCGATAAGCGAACGGGAAAGGTGAAATTTACGACTAAGTTGAACGCTTATTCTTGGTCTTCTCCGGTGGGATTTTATACGAAAAAGGGGGAGCCATTTGTTTTGATTGGAGATGTAGTTGGGAATATTTATTTGATAGATGGAATGAGTGGGGAGAAAATTTTTGCTAAAAACCTTGGGGGTAATTTTGAAGCAAGTCCTGCGGTAATGGATGATCAATTAATTATAGGTTCAAGGGGAAATAAGATTTATAAGTTTAAAATAATTTAAATGAGAATTGCGCTACTTATTTGTTTATGTTTTCACGTGAGCTTTGTGTCAAAGGCGCAAGAAGTTGTGCCCTTTACCCAAGTGGAAAATACGTATAATTTTCTACTGCACAAACCTGAAAATAAAGACAATCAGATTAAACCTGTTATTTTATTTCTACATGGTAGAAGCCTCTCTGGTAATAATTTAAATAGGGTTAAACAGTATGGAATCATTGATGATATTGTCCATAGGGGAAGATCAGTAGATGCCTATGTGATTGCTCCTCAAGTGCCTTCAGGCCAATCGTGGTCACCTGATAAATTAAAGGTTTTACTCGATTATGTGCATTCAAATTACCCAACGGACAAATGCCGTGTTTATGTGGTGGGCATGAGTTTAGGAGGGTATGGAACCATGGATTTTGTTGGGTCCTACCCCGAAGAGGTGACTGCTGCTATGGCTTTGTGTGGGGGTGGAAATGTTAAAATGGCAGAATCATTAGCCAAAGTTCCTTTGTGGATAATGCACGGTAAAAGAGATGCTGCTGTTCCTCACTCAGAGTCTGAAAAAGTGTATAATGCGATCCAAAATTGTTGTGAAACTAATTTGACTCGTTTTTCTAGTTTTCCCAGTTATGGGCATGGAGAATTTGCACGCGTATTTTATGCTAAGCAAATGTATGATTGGTTATACCAGTTTGAAAAAGATCAAATTTCTACCGACAAATTAATGGATGTGGAAATTTTTGATAACCATTTGAAGCATGTGTACACGGATAATCGACCTAAAAAAGTGGCTAAAGTTTCTCCACCAAAAGATTCTGTTATTGTCAAAACAGATGAGGTAAAAGAAGTTATCAAAACTGATACTGTGGAGACAATTGCATTACTGCCTAAAAAACAAAAACGCGATAATAAACCCTCAGAAATTAAAATAGCAAAAGGGGACACGTATTATAGTATTGCAAAAAAATATAAAGTATCCATCAAGGATTTGCTTAAGTATAATAATGTAACTGAAAAGGACCTTTTAAAGGAAGGTAAAAAACTTAAAATTCCTAAACGTTAATCAATAACACGGTATGAAAAATTTTATCCTTTTTATTGGTCTTTTCTTTTCACTAAGTTCTTGGGGTGCTACTCCTGGAAATGTCGAGAAATACCGCAAGTTTGTAGATTCAGTAGCTAAACAGTATCAAATTCCATCTGAATTAATTTTTGGTGTAGGAATTTGTGAGTCAGGTTTTGGTACTTCCAAGCATGCTAATAATTTAAATAATTATTTCGGTATTCGGGGGAGTTACTCTAAAGTGCATAAAACGAGTTATCGTTTTTACGAAAAACCAGAAGATAGTATTGTTGCTTTTTGTGAACTGTGTGCTCGAAAAAAGTTTTACGCAAAGTTGAAAGGAAATCCAGATCCAATGGTTTGGATAAATGCGCTTGCAAAGGCAAAATATGCAGCTAATGGCCGCGTATGGACTAAATTAGTAAAGAGAGCTATGGCCTCTTTAAAGTAAACGAATGAAATCAAATAGAGGTTATTTAGTATGGGCGGGACTATGTTTTATAGTCGTAAATGCGCTTCTTTTTATATATGGTTATTCTCCCTATAATTTTACAATAGGAGGATTTGAGCTGAAAAAAATTGTTAATTCGACCGTAGACCAAGTAAGCGTAGAAGATCAAATTTTGGCAGAATCCATTAAAATAGATTCCCCTAAAATAGCCCTTAAAGATACCGTAGTTCGCCTTGCTGATTCGAAGAGTGATTCGATTGTAGACGAAATAGTCAGTTTGCCTACTTCTCTAAAAGCAGATAGTTCGTTGAATGATTCTACGCATCATCGAATTTTATTGTTAGGGGATTCTGAAGCAGGGGGTATCAAAAATGTGTTAAACGATTACTGCCTAAGCAATGGACATAAACTCGTTGCTACGCTCGAATGGTACTCTGCCACCTCTGTTAATTTTGCGAAAGCAGATACGATTTCTAAATTAATTGCTCGATATAAGCCTACCTATGTCATTGTTTTATTTGGCTTAAATGAAGTATTAGCTAGAGATGGTGCGAATAGGAGAGCCATGGCTAAGTTGTTCCAAAAACGCTTAAGGAAAGTACCTTATGCCTGGATTGGGCCTACAAATTGGGGACAAGACTTTGTAGTAACAGATGCTTTTCGTGCTGCTGCTGATTCAGCTGCCTTTTTTTCATCGAAATCATTAGCCTTACCTAAGTCGAGCGATGGTAGACATCCCTCTCTTTCGGGCTATCGGATTTGGATGGCCAATATTGCAAATTGGCTCCAAACTTCAGCAAGATGGAAAATGAAAATGTTACCGCCTAATCGAACAGGCTATCCTAGAAAATTCAAATCGATTGTATTTAATGCTGCAGAATTTAGAGGTTATTGAGTTGTTAAAAGGGATACCCTTCGAACAATTAATTCGTGATTTATTTTTGTATTCAACTAAGGAACCTTGGTTTTTTACTGAATTCTCTTTTCTATTTATTTTTGGAATTTTTGTTTTTTTCTACGCGCTTCTATTTGATTGGAACATTGTTCGTAAATGTTATTTAGTTGCTTTTAGTTTATTTTTTTATTACAAATCGAGCGGACCTTTTTTAGCTCTCTTTCTAACTCAAGTCACCTGTGATTATGTATTTGCTCATTGGATACAAAAGAAAGAGGGTGTCACAAAGAAATTTATTGGGATCCTCGCCATCCTATTTAGTCTCTCTTTTTTACTGTATTTCAAATACGCTAATTTCTTTATTGCGAATACAAATGCTCTTTTGCTTACCCACTTTGACTTTATTGATCTATTCCTGCCTATCGGTATTTCGTTTTATACCTTTCAATCCATTTCTTATTTAGTGGATGTATATAGAGGAGAAATTAAAGCATCTACTAATTTCTTAGATTATGCCTTTTATATGACCTTTTTTCCCCATTTAGTGGCGGGACCCATTGTTAGAGCAAGTGATTTTTTAGGGCAAGTAAACCATCCGACAAGACCCACAGCACTTGTATTTAAGGAAAGTTTTGTGCGCATTATTTTAGGATTAATTAAGAAATTATTCATTGCAGATTACCTGGCAAAATATGTAGATATGGTTTTTGCAACACCGTCTTTTTATTCTGGAGGAGAAAACTTACTGGGTGTTTTAGCGTATACTTTTCAGATCTATTTCGATTTTTCCGGTTATTCTGACATTGCCATTGGTTTAGCTCTTTTAGTGGGGTATCGATTAAAAGAGAATTTTGAGAACCCCTATAATTCGACGAATATCACTGTTTTTTGGCGCAAGTGGCATATCTCTTTATCATCTTGGCTTCGTGATTATGTATACATACCGCTGGGGGGTAATCGCAAAGGGGAATTTAATACCTATTTGTTCTTATTAATCACGATGCTCGTAGGCGGGTTTTGGCATGGGGCATCTTGGAAATTTGTGTTCTGGGGTTTTGCTCATGGCATCGCACTTGGGGCACATAAATTGATTAAAAATCACTTACCTGATCATTTTTTGATGAAGGGTATTGGGTGGCTTAGTACCTTCGTCTTCGTTTCATTTTGTTGGATATTCTTTAGAGCGAATGATTTTAATTCTGCCATTGAAATAATTGAACGTATTATTCAACATACGCAATGGGTTGATTTCAAAGGATTCTGGTATTCGCGTTTTGAGCTTTCTGTATTAATTCTAGCTGTATTTGCGGTCGTTTTAATTCCTTTGCATTGGAAGAAATGGAGTATTGAACGGCTTTATTATATACCGGCTTTCTTCTGGATATTTTTCTTATTCGTTTCTTTGCAGTTAATTATTCAATTTAGAGACGAGGTAGTTCAACCATTTATCTATTTTCAATTTTGAGAAAGGCACTCTTTTTCTTGTTAGTAGCCTTTACTTCCTTTGGTCAGAGCGATTCGACTGTAATTTGTCTGCCATGCAATCAAATTATAGAAGATCAGGCATTTACTAAATTGAAGAATACGTGGAAAAAGAGACCTATTAAAATTGTTCATTTAGGAGATTCCCATATTCAAATTGGTTATTTCTCTGCTCAAATTAGAGAGATACTAAATTCAATTGGGGATTTGAAAGGATCTGGAATTACGTTTCCTTATTCTTTGGCCAAAAGTGTGGATGGTGCAATCTATAAAGCGAAAAAAAATGGTAGATGGGATGGTGAAAATATTCTTTCTACTAGACCCAAATTAGACATAAGCCTTACTGGTTATTCCATAAAAACGCTTGATTCAAATGCCAGTATTAGTTTTCAATTCAAGGACCCTAAATTTAATTTTTCTGAATTGAAAATATGGTATAATACGGACAGCTTGTCGTTTACGCCATCCCTAGGGGATAATTTTGAATTAAAGGAAATAGTCAGAACGAATGGGAAAATAGGTTTTGCTCGATTTAGTAGAAAAAATCCCATCACACAATTTGAGTTAAAATTGATTAAATCAGATTCGTCCGCTAAAGAATTTCAGTTACATGGACTTGATTTCATTACGACTAATTCCGATTTTGAATATCATTCATTAGGCGTGGTAGGTGCGCAATTTACCCACCTTATTCAGCATACGATTCTTTGGAAAGAGCATATGAAAATGCTTAATCCTGATCTTCTTATTATTTCCTATGGAACGAATGAAGCCTACAATGGAAATTTTGATTCGAATGTCTATTCGAAACAAATCAATCGATTTTTGAATGAAATTAGAGAGGTAGTCCCCTCTGTTTCTATTCTATTAACGAGTCCTCCAGACACGAGAAGTAGAAATAGGATTCCTAAAATGCAGAATACCATTATTGAATCTCAATCGAAAATTCAGAGTTCTTTTTATGATCTAAATAAAGTGATGGGTGGTTTTGGCTCATTTCAGCCATGGTATGAGAATGACTTTTTCTTGAAGGATAAATTACACCTAAATAAAGCGGGTTATCAATTACAGGCAAAGCTTTTTATGCTAGCCTTAATTGGTCAGCTGAAGTCTAATAAGCACCTTGATGAGCTGATATCTCAGGTAGCGGAAAAAAGTAGACTAGTAGTTAGAAAAACGAGCGTGCAAGATACCGTGGTGAAAGATTCTATACGCCTTGTTATTCCGGAGAAAAAAGTGGTTGAAAAATCGATTTATCACAAGGTTAAATCGGGGGATACATTCTATAGCATTTCCAAGAAATACCATATTTCTGTAGACGTTCTTATTGCGCGAAACCGTAAAAAGAAATCGACTGCACTTCAACTGGGTGACAGGATTAGGATTAAGTAATTTTTTACTATATTTAGTCCAAAACCTGTTTAATCTATGTCAATTTCAAGAAGGAAATTTTTAGGACAATCTGTTCTAGGTTTGGCTGCATTCAGCATTGTGCCACGCCACGTATTAGGAAAGGGCTTTTTAGCGCCATCTGATCAATTAACTAAAGCGATTATAGGTACCGGAGGAATGGGTCGGGGGCATATTCCATATGCAGGAACGCGGGTGGTTGCGCTTTGTGATGTAGATAAAAAAAATCTACAGCTTGGATTGGATAAAGTGGAGAAGGGCGTTAAATCATTCCACGATTACCGGGAAATGATTCAATTGCCAGAAGTAGATATTGTGCATGTAGCAACTCCACCTCATTGGCATGGAATTATGGCGGCGGATGCAGCGAGAGCGGGGAAAGACATTTGGTGTGAGAAGCCGATGACACGAACTATAGGAGAGGGAAAACGCTTAAAAGAAGCCGTTCAGCAACACGGTCGAATTTTCAGATTGAATACTTGGTTCCGTTTTGAAGGAAATTTCTATGGAATGAACACTACAGTGAAGCCGATGAAGAAGGTGGTTGATTCGGGCCTTTTGGGCTGGCCGTTGAAGTTTACGGTGAGTAAGCATACGGGTTTTGATTGGAAATTTTACTGGGTAGGGAAGACAGATTTGACGCCGCAGCCCGTGCCTTTGGAATTAGATTATGAGAGCTGGTTAGGTCCTGCACCATACAAACCTTATAACGTCCATCGGACGCACCAAACTTTCCGCGGATATTGGGATTATGATGGAGGTGCTTTAGGTGATATGGGACAGCATTATATGGACCCGATTCAATACATGTTAGGTAAGGATAATGAGTCGCCGGTATACATCGAAGTGGATGCCCCCGTACAAGATAAAGATGCCGTGGGGATCTTTAATCGCATTACGTATACCTATGCAGATGGTTGTCAAATCGTCTTAGATGGAGAGGCAAAAGACGAGAAAGTGGCTTACATTGAAGGTCCTAAAGGAAAATTGTACCGTAATATGCAGTCAGATATTCCAGATTTGGCCAAAAAATTAGCCGAGTTTCCTGATCCTGTGATGCAACAAACGGACTTTGTTGATTCGGTAAAAAATCGCAAAAAATTTGCGCTGAATGAGGAAAATGGACACCGTTCTTGCACCTTGATTAACCTAGGTTTAATCGCGATGCGGGTACACCGAAATTTAAAATTCGACCCAATCAATCAAGTAATCGTAGGGGATGATGAGGCGAACCGCCTAATGGATCAACCGATGCGTGCACCTTATATATTGTAAAATGATGAGATATCTACTTCTATTTTTATTGGTTAGTTCTGCTGTATTCGCACAAGATGCGAGTCGGGTAGAACAAAATCGCTTACGTTCTTTAGCAGAGAAAGGGGATTTTAAAAGCCAGAAATCTGCCGCTTATGCTTTAAAAGGCGCCTATGATCCTACGCAAGTTACGGAATCATTTATCCAATCTATTTCAAAAAATAAAGCAGAATTGTTAGCCTATTTAGCGATTGGTTTGACAGAAAATGCGGAGATGCAGACCTTGGCTCATTTGGATGCTGTAGTTTGGTTACAACGCTATGCTTCAGCGAGACCGCAAGTGATGGCGTTTATCTTGAAGAACTATTTAGGAGCTCCTCGTGATGTGAATGCATTGAAGTTAGCGAGCAAGACGTGGGACGTCACTCATTCAACTGCTTTTGTGAAAGCGATTGGTACCTATAATGCTTCGTGGGCAGTACCAGCTATTCCGGCCGGATATTCAAAAGAAAAAGCGTTGGCCTTGTTGCAAGTAGGGGGTGTGAGTAATTTACCTTCTGTATGGACATTATTAGCTGTCTCAGCTGAGGCTAATTTTGAAATAGCTGATTTTTGTACCTCCTTAAAGGCGAATGATTTTTTCAGAAAAGCCGTAGAAAGCTACGAAAGTGCAAGTTTAGCACAGAAAACGATACTACTTGTTTATGGATCGGCCCGTCAATGGCCGGAAGTAAAACCTTTAGTTTGGCGTTCTGTTCAATCTAATTTACCTACGCGGGCATCGGGTTTTTATGCCTTGCCTTATTGGGCTGGTGTAGCTGATTTTGATATCATCGCAGGGAAGTTAGGCCATACTGAATTAGCCCTTGAGGTAAAGGCATTACAGCAGGCGATGACTAACATCACAAAGCAAGACGGAACTTTAAATAGTAAAATAACGGCGTTTGCCTTGAAGGCCGGTCAAAAATCGAACTGGATTCCATTTGTACAAGAACTAGAAAACTTAGGTTGGTTGTATTTGGAGGCCAAAAAGACCAAAAATGAAGAGGCCATCCGTGCCTACGCACGCATTAACGCTAAATTATTTAAAAATGTAGAACAGCAGGTATTAAACTACCGCAATGCGCTGGATTTAACGACTAATTTAGAGACAAGAGAGCAAATTTATAGGGGCCTAGCAAAATGCAATTCCTTGTCAGCGATGCGTACGCTTTACCTAGGTTTGAAAGATCCCAATGTGCGCCAAAACGCAGCAGAAGGGTTAGCATCTCTTTATTTAGCTAATCCTGATTTCAGAGGTCAAATGACCAAGGATTGGGTGCAAGAAGGGTTAAATCTAGTGTCTGATCCAGCCACTCGCGAGAAATTAACGGACGCATTCAAAATCTCAGATCGCGGATTCTATTCCATGTACAATGGCCAGGATTTACGTGGTTGGAAAGGTTTAGTAGCTAATCCTGTAAAAAGACGCTTATTATCAGCAGATACCTTGGCCTTGTTACAAGTGAAAGCAGATGAAGTGATGCGCTCTGGATGGGAAGCCAAAGGGGAGGAGCTACATTTTACGGGCCATGGTGATAATTTGTGTTCTGTAAAAGACTACCAAGACTTTGAAATGTATGTCGATTGGAAAATTGAAAAAGAAGGCGATGCAGGCATTTATTTGAGAGGGTCACCTCAAGTACAGATTTGGGATACAGCGCTGACAAGAGTAGGTGCTCAGGTGGGTTCTGGTGGTTTGTATAATAATCAAATTAACCCGCGTAATCCTTTAAAAGTGGCAGATAATCCTGTTGAAGAATGGAATACTTTCCGCATTATCATGAAAGGGGAGCGCGTAACAGTGTATCTGAATGGAGAATTAGTGGTGGACAAAGCGATTTTGGAAAATTATTGGGATCGTAAAATACCGATTTTCCTGAAAGATGCTATTGAATTACAAGCACATGGAAATCATATCGTTTACCGCAATATTTATGTCAAAGAATTACAACCTGAGGTAGTTTATACTGCTCCAGAAGGCGATTTTACGACTTTATTTGATGGTGCATCGCTATTTAATTGGACCGGAAATACGACGGATTATTTCCCGTCTAACGGAGAATTAGTCGTAGATCCTAAGCGCGGGGGGAAAGGGAATTTATATACCAAAAAAGAATACGGGGACTTTCACCTCAAGTTTGATTTTCAATTAACTCCTGGAGCAAATAATGGCTTGGGAATTCGCACTCCCTTAGAAGGGGATGCAGCGTATGTGGGGATGGAATTACAGATTTTGGACAATACCTCTCCCTTGTATGCAAAACTTCAACCTTATCAATACCATGGATCAGTTTATGGGATCATTGCGGCAAAACAAGGATTCTTGAAGCCGGTAGGGGAGTGGAATGAGGAAGAAGTAATCGCGCAGGGAAGTAAAATTAAAGTAATTTTAAATGGTGACGTAATTCTAGATGGCGATATTGCGCTAGCAACGAAAGAGGGAACGGCGGACCACAAAGAACATCCCGGATTGTTAAACAAAACGGGACACATTGGGTTTTTAGGTCATGGTTCTCCATTGAAGTTTAAAAACATACGAATTAAAGAATTGATCAAGAAAAAATAAACCTATGGCAATCAATTGCACAATTAACAAGAAAAAGGTCTCTTTGGATATCGATCCAAACACACCCCTTTTGTGGGCATTACGAGATCACCTGTCCTTATTAGGGACAAAGTATGGATGTGGAATTGCTCAATGTGGAGCATGTACCGTTTGGGTGAATGGAGAGCCGACGCGCTCTTGCGTTTTGCCTATTTCTGCTGTTTCAAATGCGCAAATTACTACCATTGAAGGGCTTGATCCTGCGGGTAAACACCCGGTTCAAGTAGCCTGGGATGAGTTAGATGTGCCTCAATGCGGCTATTGTCAAGCGGGTCAAATCATGACCGCAGCTGGGCTGTTGAAAAATAATCCACATCCCACTGATCAAGAAATTGTGGATGGTATGTCGGGTAATATTTGC
>CAJCBY010000056.1 GCA_903960725.1 uncultured Cytophagaceae bacterium
GAGCAAAGTCCCATGCAAGCGGTACACATGCCCGCTTGGCAAGAATAAGGGATATCTAAATCCGCTTCTAAAGCCGCCTCTAAAATTGTTTCGCTCGGCTGAACGGTAATTTTATGTTCTTTACCTTCGTAAATCAGGGTCACTTCTTGGGTTTGCAATGAGCCATCCTCTTCTGCCTGCTCCATCTCTTCACTCACCACTACGCCGAAAGATTCTTGGTGAATCTGACCTGTCGGCACATCAAACATCGCTAAAGACGATTGCACATCACTCATCATTCCTTGCGGCCCACACAAATAATACTGGGCAGAGGCGATGTCTAATCCTAATTCTTGCTTTAAATAATACACAATAGAAGCCTGGTTAATTCGACCTTTCAATCCTGGCCAATTCGGAGCCGGCTTAGAAATAACATGTAATACTTTGAAACGGTTTGCGTGCAAGGACTCTAAAGAATCCAACGCCTTTTTGAAGATGATTTGATCTTCGTGGCGGGAGCCATAAATCAAGTGTATCTTGGATAAGGGCTCGCCATGAAGGAGCGTTTTAATCATCGACAATAAGGGAGTTATTCCTGATCCAGCGCCTACAAATACGTAGGTTTTAGCAGCGGTGGAATCCGCATCCACGGAGAAATTCCCCATGGGTTCCAATACTTCCAGGCTATCCCCTTCTTTCAAGGTATCGCATAGAAAGTTAGATACTAAACCGCCTTCAATTCGTTTTACGGTGATTGCAGGGGACATATCGGTCTTCGGAGAAGAGGATAAACTATAGCTTCTGCGGACTTTTTTACCCTCGATTTCGGGGATGACCGTTAAGAATTGACCAGATAAATAATGCACGGCATTGTGTATTGGTTGCCAAAAATGGATCGTCTTCGTGTCGATCGTCTCGTCCGTAATTTCTTTAATTTTTAAATGCATATTAATCGCTGCTAACGGGTTTAATCCAGGTTACAGCACTCGGTCTGCTTTCATTGTGCAGGCGATCGAAGGCTGTCACCGTAAATCCATAACCCGGTTTAAGGTCATCTTGTTCTAAAATTACTTCATTTGCTTTCCCCTTGTAGATGATGTTGCTCGGATCTTCCAAGTACTTTTTGTCTTGTTTAGGAATGCGGTAGACCACATAATAGGCTACCGGGTCCCCATCATCTGATTTTTCTCCAGCTTGCCAATGCAGTTTTTTATTGGCTAAAAATACGTCTGAAGGGGCATGCGGAGGAATACTATCGAGCCAAGGCGTGGTAGGCAATAAGGCTTGATGTGCGAAATAGTTCGAGCGAAGGGTGTCTCGAAAGCCTTTCATATTTTTAGTGAGTGAAGTGGAGCTGTAGAAAATCAATCCTTCACTTTGAGACATGCTACGGCTTATTTCGACCTGCTTTTTCATCTCCTTGTTTGACCACACATCCCCTAAATGATACGATGCCATCCCAAAATAGACCGGCTTCCCGTGGGAATGCGCATTCCACCAATCTGCTAATGGTTTAAAGGGTGCCACCCGATGTGACGTGTCCCAATACAATTGTGGCGCGATATAATCTAACCACCCTTTTCTAAGCCACTCATCAGTATCCGCATACAAATCGTCATAGGATTGTAAGCCCCGAGTGGTGGGTGATCCATTCACGGGATCGGCTGTTTTATGTCGCCAAATCCCAAAGGGACTTATCCCAAACTTGATCTTTGGATTTGTCTTGCGAATGGTCTCCGCTATTTCTTGAATTAGTGCACTTGTATTGCGGCGTCTCCAGTCCGCTTTAGACTCACTCGCGTGCCGGTACCGCAAGTATGTATCTTCATCATTCAAGGTTGATTTCGGGTCTGGATACGGATAGAAATAATCGTCAAAGTGGATGCCATCCACATCGTAATTCACAATGATGTTTCGCACTAAGCCGGCGATGTAATGTCGAACCGCCGGTATACCAAAATCAAATAATAATTGCCCATTATAGCTCAACAGCCATTCTGGATGCTTTCTGGCTACGTGTTCTGAGCTTAAAAGAGACCGCGACGACATGGATGCCCGATTCAGGTTTAGCCACGCGTGAAATTCCATTCCTCTGGCGTGGGTCTGATCAATCATAAACTCCAATGGATCGTAATAAGGAGATGGTGCCTGTCCTTGTTTTCCGGAAAGGTAGGTAGTCCACGGTTCCGCGCTTTTTGCGTAAAGCGCGTCAGAGGCAGTTCTGATTTGGACAAAAAGGGCATTGATTCCCGTTTTTTGGTGGGAATTCACTAGGTCGATAAATTCGGATTTTTGTTTCGCTCCGTCGTAATTCCGCGGGCTAGGCCAGTCGATGTTTTGAACGGTAGCTACCCAAACTCCCCTTAACTCGCGTTTAGGTCCATCTGCCATCAAGCAGGCCGAAACAAGACAAAAAATAAGGGTAAAATTTAGGCGCATCATTCGGGATGCAATTTACCTAAAAATGGGCAATTAGGCTTTGTCGATTGAAAATAAATAGCCTACTCCCTTTAATGTTTTGATGTAATATTCTGGAATTTTCTCCCGCAATTTACGGATATGTACATCCACTGTGCGTTCTACCACGAATACATCTGTTCCCCAAACCTTCTCCAATAACTCGTCGCGGTTAAATACCTTATTGGGGTTTTTAGCTAGGAAAGAAAGTAATTCAAATTCTTTTTTAGGTAAAATTAAGGCACGACCCTGGAAAGTGGCGGCGTATTGTACCCGATCAATCACTAAATCGCCGATGGAAATAATGTCATTTTTCGATTCCGGAACAGCTGCTTCGCGCGTAAGCAAGGCGTTAATTCGACTGATAAGTGCTCGTAATTTAATCGGTTTAACCACGTAATCTGTGGCTCCGCTTTCGAAAGCTGCGATTTCTGTATACTCTTCACCGCGTGCCGTTAGGAACAGGATGAGGGTGTTTTTGAACTCGGGGTTGGATTTGATTTGGCGGGCTGCTTCGATTCCGTCCATCTCGGGCATCATCACATCCATGATGATTAAATGCGGTTGAAAAGATTTTGCGACAGAGATAGCCTCTTTTCCATTTACTGCTTTTGCTAAAAGAAAGTTTTCTTTTAGTAAATTGTATTCCAATAACTCCAATATGTCTGCATCATCATCTACAAGTAGAATCTTATATGCTTTAGGGGCTGTTGCCATAGCTATTAAACGGGTTACCATACAAATATAGAAAGTTGTATGTTATGGAATTGTTAATTTTAAAGATATGTCAAACAACCTAGCTTATTCGGCTCGCTTATCAAGTACCTTATTATCTGTGGCTTTGATTATCGCGTCGGCTTATATATTACAAGATTTGTTGATCTTGTTATCCTTTGCGCTCGTTTTTGCGTTGTTGCTGTTGCCTGCGACTAAATTTATGGAGGCCAAAGGTTTAGCGCGATCGCTCGCCATCAGTATTGCTATTTTACTTTCGTTTGCCCTCCTATCTGCTTTGCTCATCATTGCTGCTACGCAAATTATGGAGTTTTCCTCGGAGCTTCCGCTCTTCACTAAAAAAGCCGAAAAGTGGATATCTAGTTTTCAATCGTTTATTTCGGCGAATTTTAATATCTCCCGTCGCAAGCAGATGGTTGAGTTTAGTAATGAGTTGATGGCACTTTTGAAGAATTCTGGTGTGATCATTAGTACGACTTTTTCTACGGCACTTCATACGATAACGGCCTTGATTTTAGTGCCTGTTTTCACCTTTTTCTTCTTGTTCTACCGGGATTTCTTTGAGAGTTTTTTACAGAAAGTTTTCCCAAAAACGGAGGGTGAAGTTTTAACTAAAGTGATGGAGAAAACAGGGTCTGTTGTCCAAAGTTATTTAGTCGGCTTACTCGTCGTGATGTTGATTGTGGCGGTGGTGAATTCCATTGGGTTTTGGTGGATCGGAGTGGAATATCCGCTCTTTTTTGGATTCCTTACGGGGATACTTTTATTGATTCCTTACATCGGGATTTGGATGGGGGCTCTCTTTCCTATCTTATTGAGTTTAGTGACCTTAAGTCCATCTCACGCATTAGCCGTGGTGGCTTGGGTGGCAGCTGCACAATTTATTGAAGCGAATTTTATCACGCCTTTGGTCGTAGGATCAAAAGTGAGTATGAACCCGATGGTCGCGATGCTGGCTTTGTTGTGTGGTGAATTACTTTGGGGGATTCCAGGATTGATTTTGGCCTTACCATTAACGGCAGTCATGAAAGTAATTTTCGACTCCATTCCTAGTTTAGAGCCCTATGGATTCTTACTAGGGGAGGCACCAGAAAGAGTGAAGACTACAAAGACAAAAGCTCCTTAAAGCGGATGGATTGTCGGCGAGAAATTTCGATTTTCTCCCCTTTTTCTCCCTTTAAGGTCACTTGCAAACCACCCGAAAACCAAGGTTCAATCTTTTCGATGAAGTTTAGATTAACGATGTGTTTTCTGTTGCAGCGGAAGAATAATTTCGGGTCTAAACGCTCTTCTAGGGAATTGAGGGATTTTAGGACGAGAGGTTTTTGGTCGTCAAAAAATAAGCGAACATAATTTCCCATCGATTCGCACAAGCGCACGCGATCTAACCGCACAAACCAACATTTTTCTCCGTCTTTTACAAAAATCTGGTCATTCCCTCCTAATACATGGGAAGCTGAACTTATTTTTTCAGCGGAGGCAGGGCGTTTAAAGCGGGATTCTAATTTCTGAATGCTTTCACTTAGTCGGGATAATTCAACCGGCTTAAGTACATAATCCAGCGCATTTACTTCAAAAGCCTTCAGAGCATATTCGTCAAATGCAGTGGTGAAGATTATTTCAGGCAGAAAGCCGTCCCATTCCTCTAACCATTCAAATCCCGTTTTACCCGGCATTTGGATGTCTAAAAAAGCGACATCAGGTTGTAATTCTTCGATTAGCAGGCTTGCCTCATCCGTATTAGCGGCTTCCCCTACCACTTCGATCGAAGGGAAATTTTCTAATAAACGCTTAAGTTCATTTCTGGCAAGTCGTTCGTCGTCTACTATGATGGCTCTCATGGGAATTAGGCTATTGTTTCAGCAAGATAAGGAATGCAAACGGAAGCGAGGACACGATTTTTGTCCAAAGGCTTTAAGTCAATATGAGCGGTTTCTCCAAACAATAAGGTAAGTCGATTTTGGGAATTAAGTAAACCTATACCGGTCGAATCCCCTTTTATTTTTAAATGACCTGGGTTGATGACCTGAAGATAAATTTGATCCTCTACACGCTCCCCATTGATTTCAATCAGCCCTTCTTTCGCTGAATGAGAAATACCATGTTTGATGGCGTTCTCTACTAAAGTCTGAAGTAGCATGGGAGGGATTTGGGCTTGAAGGATGTTTTTCGCTACGTCTATTTTCCAATTCAGTCGCTCCTCATACCGTATCTTTTCTAGATGTAAGTAATCTACTATCGTCTCTAATTCTTCTGTAATGGCAATGGTCTTTTTGCGTTCGGTCAATAAGGAACTTCGGAGCAACTTAGAGAGTTGGTTGATTCCTTTTTTGGCCTTCAATGGATCCTCCGTGATCAATGCCCGAATACTATTTAAGGCATTAAATACAAAATGCGGATTCATTTGCGCCCGCAAGACCTTGCCCTCCGTTTCTTGGATGGCATTCTCTAACTGATTTTTTTCGCGCTCCATTTCCACCTGCTTCTTTGAATATTGGAAGAAGAAATAAATCAACATCCAGATGGCTAGGGGCTTCATGAAATTAAATAGATATTGGGTGACGATGAAAGCATTCATCTGCACTTCAAAATTATCCCCGAGTAAATACTGGTCAAGCGGCAAATTGAGCGCCACTAAGGATGCGGCCATGAAACACAGCGCAAAGAAATGATTGCGGATCATGGCTAAAAGCGGTAAGTCTTGCCAAGAAAATTGTTTAATAACGCCTTTGTATGTGTGAGTTAAGAAAATAGCTAAACTGACATTAGCTAAAGACGCATAGATCCAGGCCCAATTCCAGCCATATTGATTCGTATATAACACCGCTTCGTTCAGTGCCCACGCGAACCATCCACCCGATTGAAATACCCAGTACATCCGCTTTTGAGACATATTACATCGACTCGGGTAAGCCAGCTAGGTGAATAATACAGTTTCCTTTTACGAGTCTAAACTCTTTCGCTGCATAATCATATTGCAGGTGATACAGGCAGAGGTTTTGGTGCGCGTAGTGGTCCATGTGGTGGAGTGGCGCATTAAATAAATGGGTGAGTAAAACCCGCATGGCACGACCGTGCATGGCAATTAAAACCGCCTTTTCTTCTTTGCGAGAAAGGAGGAGGTCGACGACCGGTTTTTGGCGCTCTAGTACTTCTACGGGACTTTCGCCTTCCTCTGATTGGACATGCACATGACCCTCTCGCCAGGTTTTTGTTAAATTTTTATAGTATAAATCATCCGCCGTATTGGGTGATTTACCTTCTTTATTCCCCCACGAAATTTCGTTTAATCCTTCATGCTGTTCCCAAGGCAAACCTTTTTCGATGAAGCCTTTTACCGACTGGTGGGTTCTTTTCAACGCAGAGGTATAAATTTTATCGATCGGAAGATCTTGGTAATGCGAAAAAAAGGCGTCGGCCTGTTTTTGGCCTAAATCATTCAAATCTGCGTCAATCCCACTGCCTTGCACGACCCCCTTGCGATTGTATTCCGTTTCGCCATGACGAATCAGGTAAATATCTTTCACTAAATCAGGTTGAACGTGCATATTAATCGTATTTTATTCCGAATTTTAGCCAAAATTACGAAATATATGTTTAATACTTCCATCTCGCTAGAGACATTGAATTCGATGTCAAAAGGCAATATGATTGAACATCTGGGCATTGAATTTACCGAAATTCAAGCAGGATATATTAAGGCTAAAATGCCGGTCGACCACCGAACAAAACAGCCATTAGGTTTGTTACATGGGGGAGCGTCTGTAGTTTTAGCAGAAACAATGGGCAGCACAGCCGTGGTTTTGGCCTTGAAAGACCCCATGAAGGAAACGGGAGTAGGGGTTGAGATTAATGCAAACCATTTAAAGTCTGCTCGAGGTGGTTATGTGATAGGCACATGTGTACCCTTGCGTATCGGTCGCACCTTACATGTATATGAGATTAAAATTCACGACGAAGAAGAAAATTTGATTTGTGCTAGCCGATTGACGGTAGCGATTATTGCTTTAAAATGAAACAGGGAATAGCTTGGGAGGACGGAATCGCGCAAGGGGCTGCAGTAGCTGCTTGGAGATTACCACATGCCTCAGACGCTTTTCTATTGCAAGACTTTTCAGGGGGCTCTTTGCTTTCAGAAGGGTGGAATCTAAGTGATGTAAGCGCTGGCTTTTTAGCCGCTCCTTTCATTGGATTGCCATATTTTTTACAAGCGGATTCGTTGACTTCTTTCCCGCTTAATTCGGCTGGACAGGCGACACCTTTCGTTACCCCTGTTGAAAATACATCGAAAAAAACAGAGTTTTTGGGCTGGGTTTCTGAGGCCATTCAAGCCATCAAGCGCGGACCTTTGCAAAAAGTGGTCTTATCTAGAATTGATGAACAGGAATTGCCTGACGGATTTTCAGTCATGTCAGCGCTAGAAGAACTAGCGTCCGCTTACCCAGCTGCCTTCGTTTGTGCCTTATCTATTCCAGCGCTTCCCGGCGTTTGGATGTGTGCGACTCCCGAAATTTTAGTGGAACAAAAGGAGGGAATTTTTCGCACGATTTCCTTAGCGGGTACTCAATCAGGCGTTGATGGGGAGGGTTTTGCGCTACCGCCTTCGCAAGCACGATGGTCCCAAAAAGAAATCGAAGAGCAGGCCTTCGTCAGTCGCTATATCATTGATTGTTTCAAGAAGATTCGTTTAAGAGAGTATTCGGAACTAGGGCCAAAGACTATTTCAACTGGAAATTTATTGCATTTAAAAACAGAGTACCTGGTTGACACTCAGGCAATGGATTTTCCGCAATTACCTGGATTGATGTTAGGCTTATTGCATCCAACATCGGCGGTTTGTGGAACTCCTAAACAAGAGGCTATTGATTTTATTTTAGCCACTGAAAAGCACGAGCGGTCCATGTATTCGGGTTATTTAGGGCCGGTAAATCTGGATAATGCCACGCACTTATTCGTGAATTTGCGAACCGTGGAAATTAAAGGAAATCGGGCTATTTTCTATGCCGGATGTGGCATTACGGAAGATTCCGATCCGGAGAAAGAATGGCAGGAAACCCAGATGAAGTGCCAGACACTACAACGAATACTAATGAAGTAATTCGGAGGAAGCAGGAGGCGTTATTTTGCCAATAATCATCACCTTAACCGTATCTATTCTCGCGTCTGTCGTCGTCAAGATTTGGAATTGGAACGGGGCCAAAGTAATCATTTCATTCATTTGCGGAATATCCTCATACAAGCTGATAAGCATACCCCCTAAGGTTTCGTAATCACCCTCAGGTAAATTCCATTCGTATTTTTCATTCAAATAGTCGATCTCGTGGCGACCAGAAAGCACGAATGTAGTCTCATCGATTTGCTTCTCAATCCAGTCTTCTGAATCATCATATTCGTCTTGAATCTCCCCAAAAATCTGTTCCATCACATCTTCCATACTCACTAATCCGCTCGTAGAACCGAATTCGTCCACGACTAGAGCCAGTGACTTACGCTCTTTCGAGAATTTGATCATTAAATCATTCGCCGGCATAGCCTCTGGAACGATGGGAATACTGGTCAGGATAGACTGAAGATCTTTTGGCTTTTTAAATAGGGCCAAAGAATGGCAGTAGCCAACCACCTCCTCTAACGTTTCTTTATAAACCAACACTTTTGAATGGCCACTCTCTAGGAAGACTTCTTTTAATTTCTCCATGCCATCTTCAAGATCAATGGCTGTAATCTCCGTTCTAGGGATCATACAATCCCGCACTTTTACTTGCTTAAATTCGAGTGCATTATGGAAAATTTTGTGGTCTACTTCCGCTTCTTGTTCGGTAGAAATTTTGCGGTTCAGGTTTTGGAGGTAATGATTTAAATCCGTCAACCCGAAGGCAGGTTTCTCCTCTGAATAATTCAAGCGCAATACTTTCGTGATAAACCATTTCGATAGACCCACCGTCACCCAAACCAAGGGATACATGAGGGTATATATCGCCCAAATTGGTATCGCTAAAAATTCTAAAATAGCATCTGGATTAATTAAAAATACACTTTTTGGGGTAAATTCTGATGTCATCAAAATTAAAACGGTCGCTACAATGGTCGCAATCAAGCGCGCAACAATTTCATTAATGGGTAAATAATGAATAACTACGTGGTGCAAAAATTCTTCCATGAAAATACCGTAGGCTACTAAAGAAAGGGTATTTCCTATGAGCATCGTTCCAATGAAAGAGGACGGGTGCTGGTTGAAATTCGCGATAATTTTAGCACTTAAAATGTCCTGCTTTGCTTTTAACTCAAAGTACAATTTATTCGAGGACACGAAGGCCATTTCGACGCCAGAGAAGAAAGCGGAGAAAACCATCGAGGCGATGATACCAATGATTTGGGTATTATCTAAACTGATGTTACTTGGTTCCATCTTTCTCTTTTTTGATGCGCTCGTTTTTTGCGTATTGGTAGTAGAATAAGCAAGCTACGCCATACATTAACCAGCCATAATGGTAGAATATTCCTGCCCAAAACTGTCCCTTTAATTCAGCCGGAGTGGGGCTATTCAAATCGATAATCCAAATCAAAATGAATCCGATCGCGGCTGCTAAACTTAAGATTTCTTTCTTGCCCATATTATGCTGCGGTAGCGGGTTTCATGCGACGGTAAGTAGCAATAAATAATCCGATAAAGACAATGATCGATCCAATCCAAACCAGATTAATGTATGGCTTCTCCAAAGCCTTTACTACGATTAATTCTTGTTGAGTCGTATTCCAAGCAAACCCAAATTCTTGAGCTTGTGGATTGATGCCCGTGAATTTAATTTTGATTCCCGTTTCCTCACTTTCAAATGCCGGCATGGCAACTAATCCCCCTTTGATAATAAAGGTAGGATTCAACGTAAACTGCTGCGAGTTTTTACCGAGTACCTGGAAGTTCGCCTGAACGGCCGCATCGTTTGATCCAAGTTCTACTCCGTCTACATTCGTGATTCTGTTCACCTCTTTTAAAATAGCAACAAAATCATTGATAAATAGGGTGTCACCTACGGTCACAGTTCTATTTTCCGTCTGAGACCATTGTTTTTCAGAGCCAGCTTCGGCTGCTAAACGTGGGTCTAGTGAAACATAGGTATAAATGTCGTGGTTCCATGCGTGTTTAACGTCTGGAGAAATCGCCGTGCCCATTTTCGGGTTCACTTGCCATCTTGGGAATAACGAAACCGCTTTTCCTTCTTCGTTCTTGAATTCTAATTCGTAGTATGTGTTTTCCGGTTCCACGGTTACGGTATCGCCTTTGCTCGCGATTTTTACCCCATCGCGTTCGATATTTTTCAAAGCGACTGCATGGAAATCACCTTCAATAATTTCGAAATCGTTCTTGTTGAAATAACCTTTGTGTCCGCGCACCTCGATGCGACGTCCTTTGTAGGTCACTAAATAGTCCTGCATTTGGGCTCCTTGACCTAACCAAAGTGGTAAGTTCTCTTTGTTTTCTTTGTTGTTATCCTTTGTGAATTCCTCCACTTTCGTGCTGATCGCGAAACCAGAGCGGTTCAGTGAAACGACTTTGGAATAACCCGCTGAGAACAAGATGCCGATTAGCATAATCGCTAATCCCACGTGCGCTAAAGCGCCTCCTACTAAAGAGAATTTTTCGCGTAGTAGGAACCACAAGATTTTGAAGTTTGCCAAAACCGAGAATAAACTACCCCACAACAAAGCGATATACGAAAACGTGTAAATCTTACCGATATTAATGAATACTACGCTCAACAAAGTCGCGGCTAAAGCTGGACTGATTAAGGGTTTGAATGTCGTGCTCTGCTTGATTTTTCCCCACCAGATATACTGTCCGATTCCGCTCAAGATGGTAACCGCTAAGAAAATCCAGATTTGGATTTTGCTGTAGTGTTCCGCTTGGTCTGCCGGTAAAGCAATGTTTGAAAGAACACCAAAAGCCTCAGCAATCTTATTGTATACTGGAATCGAAGTCGTAAAAGTCAATTGAAAGGCTGATAATCCTAAAACTGCCGCTCCCACAAATACCCAAAATTCGCGGTTATAGGTGCCTAGTTCTTTGGTATCCTTGGGTAAATCCTTCCAACGGTAGATCGACATCGCAATCGCCACTAAGAGGAATGTTCCCATGTACAAAAGCAGCTGACCAGAAAGGCCTAAATCTGTAAAGGAGTGCACCGAGGCATTTCCCAAGATTCCAGAACGGTTCAAGAAGGTCGAATACAAGACCAAAATGAAAGTTGCAATCACTAAAATGATGGATGTCTTCAAAGCCGAACTAGAGGTCTTGTGCGCAATCATGGTGTGAATGGCGCCTAATAAGACTAGCCAAGGCACAAACGACGCATTTTCCACCGGATCCCAATTCCAATAGCCACCAAAGTTTAAGGTCTCGTACGCCCAATAGGCACCCATCATAATACCAATCCCTAAAACACCCGCACTAAAAAGTGCCCAAGGCAAGGCTGGCATCACCCATTCCGTTAATTTTTTCTTCCACAACCCGGCAATTAAATACGCAAACGGAACTAATGTCAAGGCAAAACCTAAGAACAAGGTAGGCGGGTGAATCACCATCCAATAATTTTGAAGTAAAGGATTCAAGCCACGGCCATCTTTGGGAATAAAGTTCGGTTGCATACTCCAAACCGGAAGATCCGGCTGCGCCTCACGCAACAACAAGAAAGGAGAGGATCCGATTTTCAAGTCGATCCAAGGAATAATCACCCCTAAAATCATGGATGTTAAAAACGTCTGTACTAGCGCAAAAACCGTCATCACAGGAGACTCCCATTTCGGGTTTTTGATCATCAATAACAATCCTAAAACGGCCTGCCAAAAGATCCACAGCAAAAACGAGCCCTCTTGCCCCTCCCAATAACAGGAGATCATAAACATGGTAGGCAATTGCAACGAGGAGTGCGTAAACGCGTAATGGTATTCGAAATAATGGTTGTAAATGATGACGAAAAGACTCGACGCCACCACGATCACGGAAATGAAATGCAGCCCAAACAAGATGCGCGCCGTCACTTTCCAATCATTCTCTAATTCATTTTCGGCCTGTGTTGATTTAAAATACGCAAAGGTCGCTAGTAGCGCCGTTACGAAGGAAATGATGACAGATAAATGTCCGACCGAACCAATGGTTTCGTGTATCATATTAATTTTTTGCTGCTACTGAGGCACTTGAGTCTGCTGAAATTTTACCTTCTTGGTACTTAGAAGGGCACTTTAAAAGAATTTTATCACAATAGAAAACCTTGTCTGAATGCATACTTCCGACTAAAACAATCTTCTCTGATTTTTCGAAATCTTGCGGCTTCGGAGCCGCATAAATCACTTGATTTTCGCGCCCTAAACTATCTTGAACTAAAAACTCTAACCGATTTGCATCTAGGGCAGGATTGTAATTTAAGCCCACAATCTTGCCTGCTGCATCCTTTTTTAAGGTTCCTACTACGTGTACTTTCTGCGCTGGATCATTTTGTGCAATCTGCTCTGCTTCATCAAAGCCTACATAGGTACTCGCATCCCCCGTCGTGATCATAATAATCCCGATAGCTACCGCAATTAATATCAAACCAATGATGTGTGTCTTTTTCATTTGTTGCGTTTTTCTAATTCAGAAACCTTTCTCTCTAAACGAAATAAATAGGCAAATAGCCCGATCAATACGACGCTTACCACCGCGATCACCACATAGATTTTTCCATCGGCACGGAATTGATCGGCCATCTCGATATCGTTCGCTTGAGCGCTGGCCGTAAAACTTAACGTAAAACCTACTAAGAATGTGAGGAAAGTTTTCATTATAACTCGTTTTGTTGTTCAATGTTTTTAATACGAATACGCAATTGCGCAATCCAATAACCTAATAAAGTCCATCCTAAAATAGCAGGATAAAAGACCATACGCATGCGATTGTCTAAGTCCATTTTGGAAAAAGCCGGATTCCCCCCATTTCCTGGATGCAAGGAATCTGTCATACGCGGTAGAATCCAAATCAGAATCATAAAGATCACGAAGGCGAAAATGTTGTACACGGAGGATATACGTGCTTTTTGCATCTCATCCGGCATGGAAGAACGCACTAATGAATAGGCTAAGTAGATCAATAAACCGATCGCCACCGAATTCAATTTAGGGTCGTTTGTCCACCAATCACCCCAAGTAAACTTCGCCCACACACTCCCCGTAATCAAACCTAAAATGGCAAAAAGCATCCCTACCTCTACATATGCGCTAGAAATCAGGTCAGATTTCAAATCCGATTTACGTAAATATTGAATCGAGTGGTAAACCGATGTTCCCAGTAGGAATATCATCGTGAACCACATCGTCACGTGAAAATACAGGTTACGAATTGTCTCGTTCAAAATAGGTTGACGCGGCACGTCCCCATTTAATCCGGCATAGACGGTATAGATCAATACAATGATCGATAAAATCTTCCAATACTGGCGTTTTACTGTTTCCATATATAGGGGAAAAGGATCCCAGAAAATACAATAACAATGATATCTAAGGCTCCTAAAATCGCGATCTCATCCCAGTTTTCTGAGAGTGAAATTCCGTCCAGGGCACTTTTGGACAATTTTAATAACAATAAAAGCAACGGAATAATAAGTGGAAAGCTCATTACCGCCATTAAGGTGGCTGAATTTTCCCCTTGAGCGGCAATTCCAGCCACTAAAGAAAGGGTGGACGCAAAGCCGATTGCACCTAAAACAAGTGAAATCAAATAGAGGGACATATTGCCCACTGGGTTGCCCATGACCCATGAATAAAAAAATATCCCGATTAAGGATACCCCAAGCATCACCAGGGTATTATAGATAATTTTGCTAAAAATCACCGATTCAGGCTTCACAAACGTATAATAGAAGATGTTTCGGTTGGCTGATTCTTGGGTAAAACTCTTTCCTACCGCGTTTACGGCAGAGAATAAGAGGATGATCCAAAATAAAGTATTCCACATAATGGGATGTATGGACTGCTGCTTCGCTTTAAAGGATAAATAGCAGATGAAAATGGTTGCCGCTAAATAAAGCACAAGTCCGTGGATCGCATATTTGTTGCGCCACTCTAATTGCATTTCTTTGCGAATCAAAACGAAAATTTCAGTTAAGGCCATGAACCTGCAATTTACGACAGAAAAAACTATTTGTATCATTTTTTAGCTCAGAAATACTTAGTACATTTGTGTCTAATTTTGAATTATTCTAAATAGTGAGCATGGCAAATTTGGCCGACTTGAAGATTGGTGAAAAGGGTGAGATTGTGGGCTTCACGGACGAGTTGCTTTCATTGAAACTATTGGAAATGGGTTGTTTGCCGGGAACAGAAGTGGTTTTGACACATTTGGCTCCCTTTGGTGACCCTATCGCCATTCGCGTTTCTGGTTCCTATACTTTGTCTATGCGGAGAGAAGAAGCGGAAACGATGTTGATTAAACGAACATAAATTTTGGCAAAAACACCTAAAATAGCACTGATTGGTAATCCCAATGCAGGTAAATCCTCTCTTTTTAATTCCTTAACGGGTTTGAATCAGAAGACGGGAAATTTTCCTGGGGTAACCATGGAGAAGTTAACGGGTGTTTGGGAGCTTGAGCCTAAGCGTTCGGTGGAGATTCTGGATCTGCCGGGCATTTACAGTATTTATCCAAAGTCAATCGACGAGGAATTAGTCATCAATATTTTAGGGGATCCGAAGCATCCTGATTTTCCAGATATGGCGATTGTCGTCGCTGATGCCTCTAATTTAAAGCGAAATTTGCTATTGTTTTCACAAGTAAGAGACCTGGGAATTCCTACGGTCTTGGCTTTGAACATGATTGATGTGGCTGAAAATGAGGGTTATGTCATTAACTCCATCAAATTAGCGCGCGAGTTGAGTGTGGAGGTAGCAGAGGTGAATGCCAAAAAAGGTATAGGTCTTAATGGCTTGAAATTGGCTGTTATAAAAACCTTAACAAATCGTTTTGCCTCTAATGACGCGTTGCCCTTGCCTATTTCAGAGGAACTTATTCAGGACATTCAAGCAGAATTTGGGGAAGCCGAGCCTTACCGTTCACTATTGTGGTTAATGGAACACGATCGCATGAAGATGTTCTCGCAACAGCAAAGGGAGTTGTTAGATTCTATTCAAGCTAAACACCAGTTTTCAGGAAAGAAATACCAGTCTGAAGAGACGGTCAAGCGATACGAACAAATAACCGAAGTCGTAGATCGCTGTGTAATTAATTTAAATCGCCAGTGGGATGCAGTACCTGTTAAAACCTGGACGGATCGTTTAGATAAATTCTTTTTGCATCCGGTGGGTGGCTACTTATTCTTTTTAGCGATTCTTTTTGTGATGTTCCAAGCAGTATTTACCTGGGCAACTTATCCGATGGATGCGATTGATGGGGCTGTTGCTTCATTAAACGATTGGCTGAAAGGCGTTTTGCCAGACTCTGCTTTGACGGGATTACTGACGGATGGTCTGATTGCCGGAATTGGTGGGGTGTTGATTTTTATTCCACAGATCGCCTTCTTGTTTTTGTTTATTTCCATGTTAGAGGAAACGGGTTACATGTCGCGGGTGATGTTCATTATGGACAAATTGATGCGTCGATTTGGCTTGAATGGGAAGTCGGTAGTGCCCTTGATTTCTGGAGTTGCTTGCGCGGTGCCGGCGATTATGAGTACACGTTCTATCGGTTCGTGGAAGGATCGTTTGATTACAATTTTAGTTACACCTTTGATGTCCTGCTCGGCTCGTTTGCCTATTTACACGGTTTTAATTGCGTTAGTCGTCCCAGAAAAGAACACCTTGTTTGGCCTGTTTAACTTGCAAGGGGTTGCCTTGTTCGGACTTTATTTGTTGGGCTTTTTTATGGCCTTGGTTTCTGCCTGGGTGATGAAAGTGATTTTGAAAGCGAAAGAACGGAGCTATTTTATCATGGAATTGCCTACCTACAAAAGCCCTCGTTTTAAACATGTCGCGTTGACTATTTGGAATTCGGTGAATGCCTTTGTTTTTGAGGCGGGTAAAATTATTGTAGCGATTTCGATCGTGCTATGGGTGTTAGCGAGTTATGGGCCTGGGGAGGAAATTGCCAAAGCAGAAACCAGAATTCGCCAAGAAAATCCAACCTTGACCGGTTTAGGTTTAGAGAATAAAATTTCAGCGGAGAAGCTAGAGAACTCCTATGCGGGGCATTTTGGAAAGTTTATCGAGCCGGCCATTCGACCACTCGGGTATGATTGGAAAATAGGGATTGCCTTAATTACCTCGTTTGCTGCGCGGGAAGTCTTTGTGGGTACGATGTCTACCATTTACAGTATGGGAGGCGAAGTGGATAATGAAAATGCAACGATTAAAAATCGGATGCGCGCAGAAATTAATCCAGCGACAGGAAAGCCGATGTACGATGCAGCTTTAGGATTCTCTCTTTTAATATTCTACGCTTTCGCGATGCAATGTATGAGCACGCTAGCTACAACTTACCGCGAAACCAAGTCCTGGAAGTATCCTTTAATTCAGTTTAGCTACATGACGGCTTTGGCCTATTTGTGTGCCTTCGCCGTCTACCAACTGTTATCTTAGAAAGAAAAGGGAATCGAAGTTGCCGCTAGGTTGCTTACCCCTTTTGCGAGCAATTTTCCTTCTGCGTTGTGCAATTTAGCTTCAATGTTTGCCACCTTTTTTCCTACGCGGTGAATTTCCGTGGTAACGGTAATTTTCTCGTTTGCCTTAGCGCCGTAGAGGAAGTCGATGTATAAATTGATCGTCACATACAGGTGATCTATTTTAGCGGTAATCAAGGTCATTCCCATCATCTCGTCTAACATAGCAGAAATTACGCCCCCATGAATGACCCCAGCGTGGTTTAAGAAGTCTGGACGAACAATGAATTCAGCAGTTAATTTTCCTGCCTCCGCTTTAACCAAGGTTCCATCAAGCCATTTGCCGATAGGTGCTGGATTTCCGTCCGCAATTTTTTTATTTAAGTTCGCGTTTAGGTAGGCTAAAACTTCGTTATTTGGTTCCATAAGGTATATATTTAGGCGGTATTGTGAATTATGATCTTGTCCAAGTAGACGTTCTGCCAAACATAGCGGTTCCCACAAAACCCCGTATATCTAGTGTTTTGTTCCCGTCCCTTATTTTTAAGATGCAATCATATGTTTTTCCTGAATTAGGGTCGTAAATCGTTCCATTTTCCCAGGAGGACCCTGTGAACTTAAAGTTTTTTAAAATCACAGCTCCGACTAAGTCTTTGTTTCGCAATTTTTCATCTGGATTTTTTGTATCCTTTTTGCCGGGTATTTTTCCCCAGGATATTTTGCCAAAATACTGATCCCCTTGCTTAAAGATCACAATTTTTCCATCCTTTTCTTGAGATAACCATTCCCCTAGAATAGCATCTGCATTTGAACTTGCTAGCAAAGAAACCGATAAAAAATAGAGTGGAATAAATGATAAGCAGAACCTTTTCATGTGAACAGATAAATTTAGCGTAGATGTTGATTGAAAATATAGAGTCAAAAGTAGCAAAACTATTCTTGACCCTAAAATTTAATTTTTTAAGGCAGAAAACTTCGGAAAATTGTGGCTATCAAATGGAATGCTTATTTTTGTAGATATTTGGCACAAAACGTACCACTTCTGTTACAAACAATTATGAATTATCATTTAAATCAAATTCCTGATCGTACAACTAAACCACGTCAAAAAGGTTTAACGATGGTGATGGACAAAGGACTAAGCCTGCGTCAAGTAGAAGATTTCTTAGAGATTGGCGCGGATTATACCGACATCGTGAAATTAGGCTGGGCTACTTCCTATGTGACGCCTAATTTAAAAGAGAAATTAGCACTATATAAGTCAGCTGGCATTCCGGTCTATTTTGGAGGAACGCTATTTGAAGCTTTTTATATCCGTGGTCAATTCGAAGATTACCGTCGTCTTTTAGACGAATTCGGGATGGAGCATGCGGAAGTTTCGGATGGTTCCATCGAAATGGAGTCCGATATCAAATGTGAATTAATTCGCACGCTGGCCACTCAGGTAACCGTACTTTCAGAGGTAGGATCTAAGGATGAAGCAAAAATCATCCCCCCTTATAAATGGATCAAATTGATGCGCATGGAATTAGAAGCCGGTGCCTGGAAAGTGATCGGAGAGGCGCGTGAAGGAGGAAATGTGGGTCTATTCCGTGCATCTGGAGAAGTTCGCCAGGGATTAGTGGAAGAAATTTTAACGGAAATTCCGGAGGATCGTATCATCTGGGAAGCACCCCAAAAATCACAACAAGTTTGGTTCGTGAAACTAGTAGGAGCGAACGTAAACGTAGGAAATATTGCTCCGCAGGAGGTTATTTCATTAGAAACGATTCGTTTAGGATTACGTGGCGATACGTTTGACCACTTCTTAACGAAATAGTTCGGATGCTGCAGCTTTTATTAGATCTAC
>CAJCBY010000057.1 GCA_903960725.1 uncultured Cytophagaceae bacterium
ATCCACCACATTTATCTTTCGAACTTAGACATCGAGGCGAAACAAACTTATCGCGTGATTGAAGCCTCGGATATTCAATTAACTAACGCTAATTTTACGCAAACTGGAGACAAGAAACCGGAGTTAATTAATGTGAAACGCTGGAAATTGAACTAAACTTATGGCATACCCATCCATCTACCTAAATTCCACGACTGAAGAGTTATTTCGTCGAATTGATCAATTGAATTCGGAGAGTCCGGCACTTTGGGGCAAGATGACAGTAGGGCAAATGTTATCCCATTGCGCTGTGCCCTATGAACAGATTTTAGGAACAAATACAGATCAGCCGCCACTTTTGATGCGCCTAATCCTAACGTTATTTCTGAAAAAATCGATGATAAATGAAGTGCCTTATAAACGTAATTTACCAACAGCCCCTAGTTTTATTCGAACAGATAAGTATGATTTCTTCATAGAGAAAGAGAGGCTGAAAAACTACATTAAAACCATTCAAGAAATGGGGGCAGAAAAATTAGCTGAAACCCCTTCCCTTAGTTTGGGGTCTTTATCGGCTACGGAATGGAACAATCTCCTTTACAAGCATATTGACCATCATTTAGCGCAGTTTGGCGTTTAATCTATCTTTCTATCACGATACTCGGATCAACCACATAGCGGCCAGATTTGTCTCCGTAAAGAGATAAACCGCCTTCCGTGGCCTCGAATCGCAAGATCAATTTCCCCGTCTTGGCAGCCTGCTGCCAAGCGGCTGCTGGGATCACACCTTGCACTAAATAACCGTAGGTTCCTGCTTCGTCTAGCTTGTTATTTCGTGCCTGGTAGTGCCAAGACAAGATACCTTGATGATCCGCCGGATCATCCGCTAAAATAGTTTCAGACGCAACAACTCCGTTTGCGCTCACTTTCAATTTTGAAGGACTCGTGTATCCATCGGTCTGCGGATAGGCATTTGGATTTACGCCTGGGTCAAAAGTCCCTTTACCTAGCATATAATCGCCATCCATTTTCCCTGCATCATCCCGGTCTTTTCCTAGGATGGGTTTAGAAGAGGCCTCCACTAGGAAACGAACTTGTTTGATCCCTTCAGCGCCGGCGGTAGGAAAAGGAATTTCGTATTCGAAATAACCTGCCCCTGCCCCGTTTAATTTATGTCCTAAAACACCCGTCCATTGTTTCTTAGGCCAGCTAGATGAACTATAACGCTCCACAGGCACCGAAATCAATTGTCCTTTCGAAGGTTGGATGGAACCTTCCTCGACAATTAAATGCACAAAATTACGGTGCACCACTTTCCCGGATGCATCGCTTAATTCAAACGCTAAGGTATTAATGGATTTATCTGCTGGTAAGGTAATTGAGAGTGAATCCAAGGCCTTCACATCCCAGGCAGCATAAGTTAAAGCCGAGGTTTTAGTCCAACGATTCACTTTTTCGCCTGCCGCATTGGTTCCTGATAAAGACATTTTTAAGCTAAGTGACCCAGCTGTATTTGTCATGGTAGAAAGATGCAAAGGGATCTTTACTTGTTGGCCAGCCTTTCCTGCCCAGGTTATTTCTTGACCGGTTGACAAATAAATAGGTCCATGAAAATCTAACAAGGACATGCCAGGTACAATGGCATTCAGACCTGTTTCCTTTTCTGTTCTATCAAATTTATAATAGCCGTTCCACTCGTTAATCACATCGTGGTGCTCGGTATATAACCATCCCGCTAGTTTAGGGTGATTGCGAAACGAGTTCAAG